>NZ_CALIMQ010000001.1 GCF_938045535.1 uncultured Campylobacter sp.
AAATATAAATCTCCTCACCCGTAAATCCATCTCGCGGATCCGGTAAGTGCGGATCACACACAAAGATAAACCAAATATCCCTCTGCCTATCGATGACCCAATCAAGCTGCTCTATACGTTGATCGCCCAATGGAAGTTCACCAAAATTTGCCCTGGAGCTATTTACTATGTCAATAACGCCATATTTCTCAATATCCTCTTTAGAGATATATTCTGCTACGAATGCCATTTTATTTTTCCTTTCTTACATCTATTAACGCTACACTAAAATCATCCTTATCCTCCCAGCCTGGTCTAAATTTAAAATCAATCAAAATATCTCTCAATATTTTAATAACTTCATTATCTGGAATAATAGAATTTATAACATTTACCTCGATAATTTTCCACACCCTTTGAAATTTGCGTCCATCCACTTCTTGATCATATTCGTAGTCCAAAAGAATATCTAAATTATTTCCTTGAATATAAAGCCTCCATAGCTTTTTGCTCCCATAACCATAATCATACCCTTCATTTGGTAGTCTTTTAATTAAAAGAAACCAAATATCTTTTTGTCTATCAACAACAAAATTTCTAGGTAGTTCTTCATAATACGGACTATATTGATAAAAAATTTTACTCAACCCGTACTTTTCATCATCCTTTTTAGTGATGATAGCATTTTCAAACGCCATTCTCTCCTCCTTAAAATTTAATTCTCGGATTATACTACGATATGTTTATATCCGCCTATGCGCTAATAAATATATCGTAGGGTTAAATTTATAATTGATTTTCGCCTCAAACCGCATGCAACGCTCGCATTAAAATTTTTCAAATTCCGAAGCGCAGTTTAAATTTACAGCCACAGCTCGGCGCGCGCCAAAGTGCAGGCCGCCGCACGTTTAAATCTAGCCGCAAATCATATGGCGCTACGCA
The DNA here is from genome assembly GCF_938045535.1 of uncultured Campylobacter sp. Taxonomy (GTDB): domain Bacteria; phylum Campylobacterota; class Campylobacteria; order Campylobacterales; family Campylobacteraceae; genus Campylobacter_B. Next base: position 922 of record NZ_CALIMQ010000001.1, read on the forward strand.
TTCAAAACCCGCGTATATCAGGTGCTGCAATGACGCGCCGAGCTATGCGGGCTCGGTAAATTTCGCCGCGGTGTACCTAAACTTCTATCACATAGGGGATTTTATCCTTCGCGCAGGCGCCCGCAAAGCCTTTAAGCCGCAGCAAGCAGCTGTCGCAAAGCCCGCACGCAGCGTCCTCGCGCTCGTAGCAGCTCCACGTAAGCTCTAGCGGTACGCCGATTTTAAGCGCTAACGAGACAATCTGCGCCTTGCTAAGGTGCACGAGCGGGGTTTTGATGCGCGGATGAAAGTCGCGGCTCGTGCCCAGCTCAAGCGCTCGCTCAAACGCGCCGATGAAGCCCGCGCTGCAGTCGGGGTAGCCGCTACTGTCCTCCTGCACCACGCCGATGAAGATCGCGTCGCAGCGCTCCTTCTCGGCAAGGGCGGCGGCGATGCTCAAAAACACGCCGTTGCGAAACGGCACGTAGGTGCTCGGCAGATCCGAAAACACGCTCTCGCCGCTTGGCGGTGAAATTTTATCGCTTTGGCTTTGCGATGAAATTTCACCCTCTACGCGCTTCGATGAAATTTTATCGCCCTCTTGCGGCCCGGCTCCGCTTTGAGATAAAATTTCACCTTCTTGAACCAGAATTTTGCTGCCCTGCGACGGGATTTTGTCGTCGCGAGCTAAAATTTTACCGCCTTGCGGCGAAGGCTCATCGCCCCCTAGTAAAATTTCAGCGTCTTGAATTAAAATTTCACCGCTCTGCACGCAGCTGTCTCGCGCCGAATCTACGGCGAGCGTAGCGCCCGCGGGGCTCGTCAAAAAATTTGCCTCGGTAAAATTTTGCCCGCCAATCTCGGCATTAATATAATTTGCCGCGATAGAATTTTGCTCGTATAGTTCGGCGGCGGAATTTGTCTCGATAAAATTTAGCTCTCCGAGCTCGGCACTCTTGGAATTTGCCGCGCTGTCAATCTCGGTGCCGGTAGTATTTGTTGCGCCGCAAAGCTCCGCAGCACCCTTTCTGATCGGCAAAGTACCGTCCGTAAGGGCGCTTCCGCCGATTTGCGCGATGAAGCGAGCGTCTAAAACGAACCTCTTTGCGACCCCCAAATCGTCGCAAATTTTACTGAAGCACTCGCGCTCCTTGTCCATCGTGCGCTGATTATAATCAAAGTGCAGCGCCACGATCTCGTAACCTTCGCGCTTTGCGATATAGGCGCAGGTCGCGCTATCCATGCCGCCGCTGATCACGCATAAAGCTCTCATTTTCGTCCTTTTTTTGCTAAAATTATACGAAAATTTTATAAAAGAGGGGTAAAAATGATACTTTGCGAGCAGCCCTATCCCGAAATTTTGGACGCTATCGCGGCGGAGCTGGGCGGCGGGAGCGTCGAGCTAATTTTCGTGCGCGGCGAGGAGATGCGGCAGCTAAACGCGCAAACGCGCGGCATCGATAAGACGACCGACGTGCTGAGTTTCCCGCTCGATCCTGCGGCGTTTGCGGGCTTCGGCGAGGATTTGAGCGAAGAGAGCTCCGCGCATGAAAACAGCGGCGGCAAAATTCTAAACGCTGCAAATTCTGCTAGTGAAAATACAGACGCCGCGAATTCTGTGAGCGAAAATTCCAATACCATAAATCCTGAAAATTCCGAGGGCGAAAGTCCTGGCGATGAAAATTTTAAAAATGAGAATTTTGGCGGCGAAAATTTCGCCCCCGCGCTACTCGGCTCGGTCGTGATAAATTTAGACCTCGTAGAGCTGAAAGCCGCGCAGCTAGGGCACGGCAGGGATGACGAGACGGCGCTACTTTTTACGCACGGTCTGCTGCACGTGCTAGGTTACGACCACGAGAGCGACGACGGACAGATGCGCGCCAAAGAATGTGAGATCATCGAGAAATTCCGCCTTCCAAAAAGCCTGATCGTACGAACGGATGAAAGCGAGGAGTAAGCGCTGTATATCGAAAAGAAACGGGCAAAGGATATGTGCGGCGGCGTAAAATTTTAATCAAATTTTAAAAACGCAGATTGGAGAGCAAAAGCTGCAAGCCCAAACCCGCAGCGATAAAAGGATTTATAGGATAAATCGCAATGATTTCCCAACCAAAATTTCGCATGCCCAAAATTATCAATCGCAACTGAATGCGTTTGTATGATTAACTACTTAATGGTAAATTTTTGTATTTAAATATAAATTTCTACAAACGGAGGTTTGCGAAACTCCGTCCCTAAATTTACTAATTTTAATAGAAACCGCTTTAAGACCGTTTATTAAATTTACGGAATCGATAAAAAGCAGATAGTCTTTATCCTTATATTTTATCGGTCCAAAATAAATCAGGGTGTTTCTTTCAATTTTATTTTGATAATCCTCAAAATCTGCCCTGCTATGATATGAATCGTATGAGGGGTCTTTTATAATTTTACTGCACTCTTGCGGATCTAGAATATACATAAAATT
>NZ_CALIMQ010000002.1 GCF_938045535.1 uncultured Campylobacter sp.
AATTTTAGAATTTTAGAATTTTAGAATTTTAGAATTTTAGAATTTTGCGGCGCGCAGATTAATAAACAAATTAAAACGCGCCGCAGCAAGTGGTGCTAGCAGCTAGTTTGCAGCGTCTTGAAGCTCTTCTTCGATCTCGGAGTTGCTTTTTACGACCATGCCTGAGCCGTGGATGACGCTAGGCATGCAGGATGTGCAGATATGCACCGTCTCGCCGTTTTTATGCGCCTTGATAAAGACCGCGTTTTCATCGTCGCTACTTTTTAGCGAACAAATATTACAAATGTAAATATCACCTGATTTCATAGAAATCCTTTCTTAAAAAATTTCGCACTATTTTATGAAAATTTCAAAATTTTTCATTGATTTTAGTTAATCTTTAGCGATTTTTATTGCGGGCGCTTTCGTCTATCAACACTATGTGCGTCAAAAAGATGATGAAAAATAGCTGGAAAAATAATCCTACCAGCGGGATCAAACACAGCAGATAAAAAATAAAAGCGCTTAGAGCAAATTTATATCCGCCGCCCATTTTATAAGAGCGCTCGAAGCTTTTCGCGCTTAACGCATTTGAAGCGACGTCGATTAGAACCAGCTTGTAATAGATATAAAAAAACGGCACGTTGATGATGAATAAATTTATTACCGGCACAAACAAAAGCACCGAGCAGATAAATAAAATCGCTAAAAATTTTAAAATTTCAAGGCTCATCAGCTTTAGCACTCGCGCCGTGCTCGCTTCATCCGCGCGGATTAGGCGGTAGTGGCGGGCGTTGATCTCTTTAGTGACTGCGGGCGTCAAAAAGGCCGCGATGATAAGCGCACAAAACACGCTAAGCATCAGTACTGCAAAGCTGGCAAACACCGAAAAAATCGCGCCGATAATCCACTTCGTAGCAGTAAAGCTTAGAATTTTTGCAATTACCGGGAAACGCTGCTCGTCCAAGAAGCTAAAATCGCCGCTTTGCGCGCCCTGCGAAAGCGCGTCAAAAAGCTCTTTGCCGCCGAAAAATGCGAGCGTACCTAAGATTATGAGCGAGCACACAAGCGGCAATAGCGAGAGCAAAATAAACTTGCGCGTAAAAAAATCCTGCTTTGCCAAATTAAAAATTCTACCCATGTATGCTCCTATTTGCGTTATTTTAGCGACTTTTGCGACGGAATTTGAGCTGAGCAATTTGGCTACCGCACGAAAGCGCCTCATTGATCCGCCCACTTGGCTCATTCGCTTGCTTTAGCCGGCTCATCTCGCATTATAATATGAAATTTATGCTTTGATTACCCGCCCGCGTTTAATCTGCTCATTTATAGTGCGTAAAGATTTTGCCTGCTGCGAATATTTATTTGCTTGCTACGCGGAATTTTGCCACTTGTATGCAAGCAAAGCATTGCATAAAATTTCAGGCTCAAAATTGCAGAATTCCAAATCAAAGCCCTTTTTTAAAATTTGCTTGCCGAAATTTTATAGATGAAATTTCAAAATTTCAAAGGGAAATCTCGCGCGCAAACCCACGACTTCACTTCGTCGCGTCGTAGATCTTTTGCAATTGCTCGTAAATTTCGTTTGCGCTTACTGCGCCTTTTGATAGCGCCTCGATTAGCACCTCGTTATCTTCAAGGTCTCCCCAGATTTTGCGGTAGCCGCCTTCTTTGTAACCGTGGTCTTGGCGGAATTTATTTAGCACGTTTTTACCGATATATTTGGCAAAAAGAATGTCTAAGCTCACGCCACATTTAATCGCCACGCGAAAAAAATCGGTCAGCAGCTCGCCGATTTGCAGCTCAAAGCCGCTCGTTTCGTGGATTATGAGCTCGATGTCGTTTACGATTTCGTAGATGCTGTATTCGCGCACATCGTAGGCGTAGGAGCTAAACTCCGCAAATCCGCTTACTGCCGTGACGTCGCTTACGATGTGGTCGATGTCTTTGCCGCCGTAATATTGCTCTAAAATATAGCTCATCACGAAGTGCCAAATATCAACGATCTCGATGACGATATTATTCACGTCCGGCGCTGCAGAGATATTTTTCCAATGCTTCCACGCAAAGCTATCGATGAGCTCTGCGCATTCCATGTAAATGCAGCGCTTCCAGTTGATAAGTTTGCCGTTTTTTGTATAGCCGTCCTCCCAGCCCACGCCATTTGTTTCGTCGTTTAGGGCTTGCTGCATCAAAAACATCTCTTTTACTTTTTTATAATTTTCCATAAAAATTCTCCTAATTTTGGCTCGCGATTATAGCTAATAAAAGAAAATCATTGTATAATTTAGTAAAAAGGAGGCTTAAAATGTGTGCCGCTCAGGATAAATTCGACGAGTTTTTAGGCAGGATGAAACTCCTATCTCTCGGAGTTTTGCGCAATAATCTGCCATATTGCTGCAGTGCATTTTATGCCTACGATCCGCAAAATAAGGAGCTCATCATCGCAAGCGCGAGCGACTCCGAGCATATCAAAGCAGTCTTTGCCAACCGCGGAGTTGCGGCTACAGTCACGCTGGATACGAAATTTGTAGGCAGGATCAAAGGCGTGCAGATTTGCGGCCATATCCGTAGCGCGGATGAGCGCGAAACCTCGCTATATCTTAAGCGCTTCCCGTTTGCGCGCGCGATGGAGACCGATTTTTTTACGATCAGAATCGATTGGATGAAAATGACCGATAATACTCTAACTTTCGGCAAAAAGCTAATTTGGGAGCGCTAGCTCGCTAAGAATACCATTTATACGAAATTTTAGACTCGCGAGGCTTAAATTTTATCTAGTAAGATTTTGAAATTTGCATAAATTCTATCTTGCCGGTTTTTTCAAAGAATTTCACCATTAGACCCGCTTTAAAATTTCCGCTCGGTTGGTTTTTGGAATTTTACAGCATGGAATTTAGCGTAAAATTTCATCTTGCAAGCGGGGATTATCGCAAATTTTATTTCCTTAAAAGCGGTACCTGCCACGTAGAATTTCGCATGAAAATTTTAAAATTCTAAAATTTCGCTTTTTAAATTTAGCCTGGCGCGCGAGCTTAGCTCTGCCGCTTTCTGATTTCGCTTACTAGCCGTCCGCCGATCGCGTAGTCGTCAGTGGATATTTCATCTATCGTCACGACCGTGGTTTTTTCGCCCCTACCCAGCACGGCTACGAGGGCGTCGGTTAGGTCTTTTACGAGCTTTGCTTTTTGTTCGCGACTTAGACCGCCGCGCTCTTTGGTGATTTTAACGTTTATGTAGGGCATCAATTCTCCTTAAAATAAACGTAATTGTAACTAAAATTTCGTCTGTGTGCCTGAAAGTGCGAAATTTTATGTTAAAATCGCCGTGATCTGAATTTAAGGAGAAAATATGCCATTGTTAGATAGTTTTAAGGTCGATCATACCCGCATGAATGCCCCTGGCGTGCGGCTCGCAAAGAGCATGCGCACCAAAAGCGGCGATAAAATCAGCGTCTATGATCTGCGGTTTTGTCGCCCGAATTTAGAGATCATGAGCGAGCGCGGCACCCACACGCTGGAGCATCTTTTCGCTGGCTTCATGCGCGAGCACCTAAATAGCGCGGATGTCGAGATCATCGACATCTCGCCGATGGGGTGCCGCACGGGATTTTATATGAGCGTGATCGGCGCGCCCAGCGAGAGCGCCGTCGCGGCGGCCTGGAGCGCGAGCATGAAGGATATTTTGGGCGTGGGCTCTCAAGCGGATATCCCCGAGCTGAATAAATTTCAATGCGGCACCTTCGCGATGCACTCGCTAGCAGAAGCTAAACAGATCGCGCAAAACGTGCTAAATAAGGGTATCAGCGTAATCAAAAACGACGAGATCGCGCTGGATCCAAGCAAGATAAAATAGTTTTGAAATTTAAGAGATAGCGCAAAATTCTAACGCTATCTCTTTGAACTCCCGCTCGGCTCGTGATCAGTATGTTACGCGCTATAAAAACATTATCGTAAAATGTGCAAAAATTCGAGGTGCAAAAATGCGTATCTGCTAAAACAAGCCATAGGCAACATCTATTTATAAGCCGATTTAGCTTTATAAACCGACTTAGCGCTTGCCGTAAAGTCTGCGTCACGCGAGGTTTTTGATAAAAGCTGCGATTTGGCTTTAAGCTGGGTGGCAAAAGCGCGCAAGTAAAGCTCATATCAAATTTAATAAATTTATCTCGCAGGCCGGCTTTAAATTTATAAGAATTTTTAAAATTTCGTCTTAAATTAAAGCCTAAATTCTATCCGCAAATACCATGCTTATGCGCCTTCTTACTTTTAGATGCGATCTTCAATCCTCCAAAAAAAAATCGCACAGTAAAATGTGAATTTAAAATTTTTATTTAAGGTTGCGTTGTGAGTTTGGCGCTTGAAATTTCACTTTTGCTGCACGAAAAGAATGCTAAAATTCCGCCGAAACCGCACCGGATGCGATGAACTTAAAGGAGAGAAAATGCAAAGAATTTTTCATATAAAAGATGCTATTTGTAGCGACGAGCGAGCCGTAAAAACGACATTTTTTACTACGGAGGCCACTTGCGGCGCGGTTTGGATCGTCAAACGCGGCCAGGTCGTAGCGCCGCATATTCACCCCGGTGGCGATGACGTGTGGATCTGCTTAAGCGGACGCGGCGTGTTTTATCCGAGCAAGGGCGAGGAGGTACCGATCTGTGCGGGCGATCTAATCATTTCCAAAAGCGGAGAGTGCCACGGTATGAAAAATACGGGCGATGAGGATTTTGTGTTTGCAAGCGTTACGGCGCCGATTCCGTGCGGCTACGAAGCGATTTGAATTAAAATTCGCCAGAGATTTTGTGGCATTCGTAAAATAAATTAGCGCCGCAAAGAGTTGAATCAGAATTTGCCCGTAGCGTTAAATTTCATAAATTTAGCCGCGCTTTTGTACAATTTCAAGTGCCGCGCAATCTGCGGCGAGATTAAATTTGAGGCAAAAGATGTATGAGGATTTTACGCAAGAGCTAAAGGGCGAGCGCGCGCAAAAGAAACGCAAAGCTAGGGCGCGCAAGGCAGAAGCAGATCGTAAACCGGTGCGAGACGCGCCTCGGGGCATGCCGCTTTGGCGCAAGATCGCGCTTGGTATAACGTTTGCGTTCGCGGCTTTTAGCGCGCTCGCTCTGTTTGCGGTTATAAATTCCGCAGACGACTACTCGCCGCGGGATGACGAGCAGATCAAATACAGCGATTTTTACAAAAAAGGAGACGAAATTTACGCCCTCGTGGTGGGTGCGGGATATTTCGCGATACCGAGCGCAGACGCGGCGAGCTTTCGGGTTTTGGATTTCGGCTCCGGCTACCGCTCTAACGTCGCGGCGGATAAAAACGCCGTATATTGCGGCAACATCGCGATGAGCGAGCTAGAGCCTGCGCGCACGAAAGCCGTGGCGCTCGGATACGTAAGCGACGGACGGATCAGCTATTTTTGCGACGGCGAGGCGGTGTGGAACGAGGCGCTGGGAGCGCTTAAACTCACTTATCAAACCTTGGCGCATATTTTTTGGGATGCGCCCAAGCCGCAAAGCTACCTCTATAAATTTAAACGCATGGACGCTACAGATCTGCGCCAAATCGCGGGCGTGTATTACGCTGCGCAGGGCTCTCGCGCGTTTTATAAAGGAGAGATTTTGCCGGGCGCCGATGCCGCGAGCCTGCGCCAGATAGAGGGAAGCGATGGGCGCGCTAGCGACGTTTACGCCGCGGACGGCGCGAACATGTATTTTAAAAACCTACGACTTGACGCGCGCGATAACGGCGGGCATTACGAACTTTTGAGGCAGCGGTTGAGCTATTTTTTGTGGGATGCGAAAAGCGGCGACATTTTTGCGAACGATTTAAAATTTGATCCCGCTGCCGTGCCCTATACTCCGCTAAATAGGCAGCTCGCGCACTCAAACCATCTGCTTTTTGCCTCCCCTGGCGGCATCTATTATTTTGACGAGAATGACGGAAAGCAAAAGCGCGCGGCAGACAACCCCTTTGAGGGCGAAGTTCGCGCGCTTAGCGGCAGCGTATTTCAAAGCGGCGAGCGGATATATTTTTTAGAAGGCGCCGAAGTTTGGGGCGGCGGCCGTAGCAGTCGTAGGCTGGTCGCTCGCAAAAGCGGGCTTTTCGCGCTCGAGCTGCCGCATGAGTGGCGCAGGGTCGGCGGCGTGCACGGCGGGCTATACGGATGGATCTATTCAAACGGTGGGCGATTTTTCTACTTCGACGATCTGGGCTCTTCGCAGCTGATAGATCGGTGCATTTATGAGATCAGAGATTTAAACTTGGTTGAAATTTTGCTTCAAAAAAGCAGCCTTGGCACGAGTAAAATTCGCGAGATGATAAAGAGCGGCGGGCTTGAAGCGGTGGATGGCGAGCTGCTTTTCGAGGTAAAGACGCGAGTGGAATTTTAGCCGCGATTTGGGTGCAGACGACGATTTCGTGCAGATCGGGTCTCTTCGGTTTTTGATTTTAGCTGCGATTTGGATGTAGAGTGCGTCGCTAAGCTTTAAAATTTGCTTTTATTCGGCATAAACTTTATGAAATTTAAAGCTACGGTACAAACTTTGGCGTAAGCTTAAAATTTCATCGAAAATCGCTTTAGGGCGGTCGTATAAAATTTATTTCACCGCACCTAGGTAGCTCGCGGAATATTTTGTACGTGATAAGCTCGGTGTGGCTCGGACGATAATTTTATGTATCGCGACGAGCAGAGTTTAAATTGGTGCGCGTAGCTATGAGATTTGCATATTGTGGCGAAGCCGTACTAGAAATAGAGTGTGGGCGCGGCATTAAATTTTCTATCTAAGAAAGTGGCGCGCGATGTGCGAAACGGGGCGTGCGCACGATAATTTCGGCACGGCCATACGGCAAATTCTAAATTCCAAGCGCTTTAAAATGCGGGCTCGAACCGCGCGGATAATGTGCGCCAAGCGACAGGTCACCGAATTTGGTACACAGAGATTTAATCTATGATGACTCAAACTGCAGCTCTGTGGCGGCGATACGTCACGTGCATGGTAGAAATAATTTATGAACGATTTGAGTACGCGATCGAGCAAGGCTCTAAAATCTTGCTGCAAAATTTTAGTTCTATGAGCGATTTAACCGAGCTAGGCGAAAGAATTTTGCGTTGCAAACGCCTTTGCCTCTAAGTCGGACGCTCGTCGCCATTTATATTGAGCACATTCTCTGCTTCGCGCTCGTAAGTGTGTCGTTTTATATTGCAGATGCGGCGCCTATCGTTTAAATCACATCACTTGAAATTTTATCCGCGAGTTCTATTTGTGTGGCGTTATTTTTAAATTTTTTACATATTTCGTTTGTGCTGTGCTAGTAAATCTATCACGGCATATTCGCACGCATCGCATCGTTTGTGCGCGCGCCTTTCACGTTTTGCGCAACATTTGTTTTTTTATGTCGCGGCGTGATAGTGCTATATAAATTTTATATTTTGCGGCGCCCCATTCTCTGTATCGCGCGCCGTTTTTCGAGCAGATGAGGTCCAGGCGGCGCCGAAAGCGAGCATAGGATGTGAAGCGCTATTTTATAAAGCCGCTTGCCACTACGCGGTCGCGCTCGTCGTAAAAAACCGCGAGCTGTGCCGGAGCTATGCCTGCTGCGGGTGCGGACAGCACGGCATGCACGCCGCCGTCCTTGCGCGGCGAAATTTTAACGGGGAGCTTGGCGCTGCGGTAGCGGATCTTAACGCCGAGACCAGGCATATTTAAAATTTCATCCCTGCTTAAAAAGGCGTTAAAATTTTCGGTATCGAACTCGTAGGTCGCCAGCTCGTCCTTGCCGCCCACGACGATCTCGTTTTTGTGCGGGTTGATGCTTAGCACGAAGTGCGGCTCATGCGCGCCGTGCACCGTAAAACCGCGGCGCTTGCCGATCGTGTAGTGCATATAGCCCTCGTGAGTGCCGATAGCGTTGCCCGCACGGTCGCGCACGATGCCGGGCATTTTGGTGCGCGTATGACGGTTTAAAACGTCGATGTAGGTGGTGTCCACAAAGCAGATCTCGCTGCTTTCGCTCGCAGAAGCGATCTGCGAAAGCTCCGTATAGGCGCGCGCGGCCTCTTTGACGTCCTTTTTATACATCCCTCCAAGCGGAAAGAGCATAAACTCAAGCGCGGCAGGATCGATGTTTGCTAAAAAATAGCTCTGATCTTTGCTAAGATCTACAGCGGCTTTTAAAAGCCCGTCCTCGATGCGGACGTAATGCCCGGTAGCTAGGCGCTCAAAGTCCTGCTCGCGCGCAAATTCCAAGAGCTTACCGAGCTTTATGCGGCGGTTACACAGCGCGCACGGATTTGGGGTAAGACCGCTTATATAGGCCTGCACGAAGGGCTCGTAAACGTCGCGATTAAAATCATCCTGCAGATCCAAAATATGGATTTTTATACCTAAAAACTCGCCCACCTTGCGGACTTTGGCGATGTTTGCTTCGTGATAGCCCGGCTTTGCGTGCAGCTTCATATAGCAGCCCTGCACCTCGTGCCCCGCGTCTTGCAGCAGCTTCGCGCACATCGAGCTGTCCACGCCGCCGCTCATTGCGACTAAAATTTTCATTCGTTCTCCTTACGTCGCACATCTGCCAAAATTTCATCCACGCTGTCGCAGAGTTTGAAATTTTGCAGATCGCTTTCGTTTATCGCGCCCGATTTTAGCAGCGAAGTGCGGAAAAACTCCATTAGCGGTGCGTAGAATTCCTCGTCGTAAAGATAGATCCGTGCGCGCTTAAAGCCCGTCTGCACCAGCACTAAAATTTCAAAAAACTCATCCAGCGTCCCAAATCCGCCCGGAAAGATGACGAAAATTTCGCTGTTTTCGATGAGAGCGCCTTTGCGCGGCGCAAATGCCGAAAATTTCGCCCCCTGCGTCAAAAAGCCGTTGCTTTTTTGCTCAAACGGCAGCATGATGTTAAAGCCCACGCTGTGCGTCCTCGCCCTCGCAAATGCGCCTCGGTTGGCGCCTTGCATAATGCCGCCTCCTCCTCCGGTGATGATCGAGTATCCTAAATCGGCAAGCCCCTCGCAGAGCTTTTGCGCATCTTTTACGTAGCGGTTATCCTCGCTAAAGCGTGCCGAGCCGAAGATCGTGGCGCTTTTGCCCATGTTTTTGAGATTGTCGCGGGCGATTTTAATGTCTTTTAAAATTTCTTTTAACTGCATGATTAATCTATCTTTTGTGTATATTATTTAAAATTTCAGCTTTAAGAATAGCATTAAATTTTTAAAATTCCGTTTAAAATGGTAGAATTTGCATGATTTAAAATCTCATCATAAATCATACTAGGTTGCTAAGCTTTCGTAAAAATCCGCCGACGCCGCGGTAAGCGTTCATATCGATCGGCTCGCAGCCCTGCTTGCTCAAAAATCGCGAGACGCTCTGTCTAAGCGCGATGGTAGCGGGTGAAAACGGATAGTGCGAGTTAAAAAGCGCGCGATTTTGTGAGCAGATGGCTACTTGTTTGCAAAACGGCACAAAGCCTAGCAGTTTAAAGCCCAGCTCGCTTATATTGCGGTGCGCGACCGACTTTAGATTTTCGTAGATCATCACGGCATCATCCTCGCTCGCGGTGAAATTTAGCAAAAACAAAACCTCTTTTTTGCTCGCCCCAAGCGTCTTTAAAAGCGCGTAGGTGTTGCTTATCGAGCAGGGTTCGTTCGCACACAGCACGATATTTTCGTCGCCAATGCTCAAAAAATCTCCAAGATACTCAAGCCCCGCATCGATCAAAATAAAATCGAAGATTCCCGCATCTTTCAGCTCGCTTGCGAAGCGAGCGGGGCTTTCGTGAGCCTTTGCGTTTGCGGAATTTCCGGCTTTTTCGGGATTTGATGAGCGGGCGGAATTTTTCATTTCATCTCCACTTGCGGAATTTTGAGAATTCTCGTCAGGGATTGAATTTTGCTTGGTGAAATCATCGCTTTTAAAATTCTCTAGACTTTCTGTTTCTGTAAAATTCCATCCATCTTCGCAATTTTGCGGCTTTTTGGCTGCACAATTCGTAGAATTTTTTGTGGCGTTTGCTATCGAATTTAAAGCGGCGGAATTTTCTGAGTTGTTTTTGCCATTAGAGCTCGTGAGTTTTTGCGCGTAATTGTACGAGCCGCCACTTTCG
>NZ_CALIMQ010000003.1 GCF_938045535.1 uncultured Campylobacter sp.
ATTACAAATGCAGCCCCCTCTGTCAAAGACTAACCAGCGCTTCTTTAAAATTTCATATTGCAAACTGATCTATTTTTATGTATAATCGCAAACTTTACGAATTTCAAAGGATCAATATATGAAAAAATCCATCTGTTCCTCTATGCTTAGCCTCGCAGCGGTGCTCGCACTAGCGCCCGCACAAGCGCTTTGCAATGCAGATTCTAATCCGCCGCTTATCCATACCCATAATAACCTCTATTCGGCGGGATTTAGCGGCAATACTAGCGGCAGCGGAAGCACTAGCCCAAATGGCAATATTACGACGATTACGGGCGTTGTAAGCGGCGGGACGGACTACTCCGGCAGCGTGATTTACGGTGGAGGAAGTGGCGACGGGATCGCGGGCTTTACCGAGTTAAACTCTGCCTCCAACAATAGACTTACGATTAAAGGCGCAAACGCTTACGTGGGTATCGCAATAGGTGCCGAAGCCAAGGGCGTATCAGATAATTACGTGAGCTTGGAAAACGGCTCTAAGGTAAATTTGGTCGTGGGCGGGCAAGGCATAGCGGCATCTAAAACGGGTAACGAAGGCGAAGCGACGCGAAATCAGGTTTTTGTAAAATACGGCGCTGAAATTACGGGAAATGCCGATAACTTCGGCGGTAATGCAAGCAGACATTACAATATCATCGGCGGCAGAAGCGGAGCAGACAAAAAAGCCTCCTCCAACGCCGTAACGATAGACGGAGGCACTATCGGCAACGGCTCCGTTACAAATGTAATCGTAGGCGGCATAGTAAGCGGTGGCGGCGATGCCGTATCAAATAGAATAACTATCAAAGGCGGCACGTTTAGAGGAAGCTTTGATATATTCGGTGCTCAATCCTCCACGGGGCAAAGTAACTCTAATAGCGTCAATATAACGGCGCCTTATTACGGCGGTACAAGCACTATTACTTTAAGCGGTAACGGTAGAATTTGGGGTGCAGCGAGCGGAAGCGGAAACTCTAGCGCAAACTCCGTATCCATAAGCGCAAAGCTAAAAGCGCAAAATTACCAAGTAGTAGGCGGCCAAGCAAATAGCGCTAGCGTAATGAGTGCAAATCGCGTAGAGATCAATAACGACGATGCAATCGTAGGCAGCGTCACAGGCTCTTTGGGCGGCGCCTCGAGCTCGCGAAGCGTAGTTGATCTCTACAAAGGCACCGTAAAAGGCGATGTCGCTGCAGCAAGCGGCATCACGGGCGAATCGGATGGTGATAGAGTTACTCTAGGAGCATCAGACTCCAACAAAGGCGTACACATCGGAGGCAATGTCTATGGCGCACGTGCAGGAAGCGTCAAAAATGCGGTCGTTT
>NZ_CALIMQ010000004.1 GCF_938045535.1 uncultured Campylobacter sp.
CTTTTACGAGATATTCGCGGATCTTTTTTTCCGCACCGCCTCTATAAAAAATGCCCGGGAAACTAACTATCGCGGCTCTGCCTTTTGCCGAAAGATAACTAAGCGCGTGTAAGATAAAGGCAAAATCGGCCTTGCTTTTTGGCGCAAGAACGCCCGCAGGAGCAAATCTAGGATCGTTTATGAGCGTCGGATCGTCGCTACCGATCCAGTTGATGGAGTAAGGAGGATTTGAAACGATAGCGTCAAAAGGCCTATCGTCGCTAAGCTTTGGATCTAGTAGCGTATCGCCGAGCTCTATGTGAAATTTAGAGTAATTAACGTTGTGTAAAAACATATTCATACGCGCCAGGTTGTATGTCGTGTGATTTATCTCCTGGCCAAAAAATCCATCCTCGACCTCATGTTTGTCAAAACGCTTTTTAGCCTGCAAAAGTAGTGAACCAGAACCGCATGCCGGATCGTAAATTTTATTTACGCGCTCTTGTTCGTGCATGGCAAGTGCGGCGATGAGCTTTGAGACATTTTGCGGAGTGAAAAACTCGCCGCCGGATTTGCCTGCATTCGCGGCATAGTTCGAGATAAGAAACTCGTATGCGTCGCCAAAAAGATCAATATGGTTGTCCTTAAAATCGCCAAAATCAAGCTCGGCCACGCCTTTTAAAACCGCTGCGAGTCGCCTGTTTTTCTCTGTAACACTATTTCCTAAACGGTTGCTAGTAGTATCAAAATCGGCAAAAAGCCCCTTTATGTCCTGCTCTGACTCATACCCGGATGCCGAACCTTCGATACTTTTAAAAATTTGATCTAAATCGGTATTTAAATTTGCGTTATTGTCGGCATTTTTTACGACGTTTTTAAATAACTGACTAGGGTATATAAAATATCCCTTCGTAACAATAGTATCATGCTTGATCGCATCAAGGACCGGCGAATCGTCGGGCAAGCTTGCGTAGTCAAAATCACCGTCGTCGCCCTCTATATAATCCGTAAAATTTTCGCTAATATATCTATAAAACAACGTACCTAGGACGTATTGCTTAAAGTCCCAGCCGTCAACAGCGCCTCTTACTTCATTTGCAATACTCCAAATTTGGTTTTGCAAGGCCTTGCGTTGTGTCTCTTCGCTCATTTAATAGTATCTCCTAAATTTTTTATGCATATAAAATAAGAATGTTGTCGGTAAACTTCCGCATCCCATACTTTAAATTTAGCGACAAAATTTACTTTCTAAAATTTTATTACCACAAAATACTAATGGAAGCCTGCTCGCGCTACCTGCCGCTTAGATACTCCTGTAGCGTTTTAACTTCGAGCGCGGAGTCGTCCTTTATCGAGCAGATCGAGCGCGTAGCGGCGATCGCCGCCTTCATCGTCGTAAAATACGGCAGCCTAAAGCGCAGCACACTCTGGCGGATCTTCGCGGCGTCGGTAGAGTTTGATTTACTATCGCTGGTGTTGATGACGAGCGAAATTTCGCCGTTTTTGAGCTTGTCCTCGATATTTGGGCGACCCTCGCTGATTTTATAGACAAACTCGCACTCCACGCCGTTTTCGCCCAGTAGCTTGTGAGTGCCGCTCGTAGCTGCGATGCTAAAGCCCGCGCCCGTAAGTGCGCGTGCAAGCTCTACGGCTCGCAGCTTGTCGTGATCTGCGAGCGACAAAAATACCTTGCCACCGCTTGGAAGTGCGTTGCTTGCGCCGATTTGCGATTTAGCAAAGCTTTTGGCGAAATTTTCGCCGATACCCATCACCTCGCCGGTGCTTTTCATCTCAGGCCCTAGTATCAGATCCGCGCCCGTAAGTTTGTTGAAAGGAAAGACGCTCTCTTTGACGCAGATATGGTTTTTAATACGCGGCTTTAAAATTCCCTTCTCTTCGATCAGCACGCCGAATTCGTCGTAAAATTTCAAAGCCTCGCGCAGACCCCCTTGCCACATTACGCGAGTAGCGACCTTTGCCATCGGAATTCCGGTCGCCTTGCTTACAAACGGAACGGTGCGGCTCGCGCGCGGATTTACCTCGATGATGTAAAGCTCGTTTTCAAAAATAGCGAATTGAATATTCATAAGCCCCACGACGCCGAGATTTAACGCGATCTCTTTGGTTTGGCGGCTTACCAGATCGATCATCTCCGCGCTTAGGCTAAGCGGCGGTAATATGCTCGCGCTATCGCCGCTGTGAATGCCCGCCTCTTCGATATGCTCCATTATCGCGCCGATATACACGTCGCGCCCGTCGCAGATCGCATCGACATCAAGCTCGGTCGCGTCAAGTAAAAATTTATCTATAAGCACCGGCGAATGATCGCTCACGCGCACCGCCTCGCTCATATACTGCCTAAGCTCGGCTTCGTTATGTACGCGCCGCATCGCGCGACCCCCGAGCACGTAGCTAGGGCGTACGAGTACGGGATAACCGATCGCAGCGGCCTTTTCGATCGCTTCTGCCTCGCTTACGGCGGTATCGTTTTTCGGCTGCTTAACGCCGATACTTGCGATGAACTCGCTAAATTTTTTGCGGTCTTCCGCTACGTCTATCGTGCGCGCACTCGTGCCGATGATCTTGGCTCCCACGGTGCTTAGTCGTTTGGCGAGCTTTAACGGAGTTTGGCCGCCGAAATGCACGATCACGCCGTCCGGGCTTTCAGCCTCGATGACCGCTCTAACGTGCTCGAAATCGATCGGCTCGAAGTATAAAATATCACTCGTGTCGTAGTCGGTGCTGACGGTTTCGGGGTTGCAGTTATACATTATCGTGGTGATGCCCATATCGCGCAGAGCGTAGCTGGCGTGCACGCAGCAGTAGTCAAACTCGATGCCCTGCCCGATGCGGTTCGGACCGCCGCCGATAATGAGGACCTTTTTATTATCTTTTGAAATTTTATGGCTTGCGATGGCGGGAGTTATGTTGGTGCTGGAGTACAGATACGGAGTAAGCGCCGCGAACTCGCCCGCACAGGTATCTACTTCGTTGTATTCAAGATCGATACCCTGTCTGGCGCAGGCAAAATGGATGTCGTTTTGCGTAAGGCCTAGATTGTCCTTTTTGTTGATTAAATTTGCGATCATCTTATCGCTAAAGCCCCAACTCTTGGCCTGTCTTAGAAGCGCCGCGTCGTTGATGATCTCCATATCGATGCGCTCTTCAAATTTTACGATCTGCTCGATCTGGCTCAAAAACCAGCGATCGATCTTGCTAAGCTCGTAAATTTGATCCACGCTCATACCCGCTCTAAAGCCCTGAGCGATATATAAAATTCTATCTTGTTGCGCATTGCGAAGCCCGAAGATGAGATCCTTTTCGCTCAAATTTAGCTCCACGAAGCCGAAGTAGCCCTTCTCCAGCGAACACAGCGCCTTTTGGATGCTCTCTTTAAAGCTGCGCCCGATCGCCATCACCTCGCCGATACTCTTCATCGCAGTGCCGAGATACGGGTTTGCGCCGGGGAATTTTTCAAACGCAAAGCGCGGAATTTTAGTCACGATATAATCGATTACCGGCTCGAAGCTCGCAGGCGTGCCAGTGATATCGTTTTTAATCTCATCCAGGCTAAAGCCCACAGCTAACATCGTAGCGACCTTGGCGATCGGATAGCCCGTGGCTTTAGACGCAAGAGCCGAACTGCGGCTTACGCGCGGGTTCATCTCGATGACGATCATCCGCCCCGTTTGCGGATTTACCGCAAACTGCACGTTTGAGCCGCCCGTATCTACGCCGATCTCGCGTAAAATTTTAAAACTCGCGTCGCGCATCGCTTGGTATTCTTTATCGGTAAGCGTAAGAGCGGGCGCAACCGTGATGCTATCGCCCGTATGCACCCCCATCGGGTCGAAATTTTCGATCGAGCAGACGATGATGCAATTATCCTTATGATCGCGGATCACCTCCATTTCGAACTCTTTCCATCCAAGCAGGCTCTCTTCGATCAAAATTTCATTTATCGGGCTCACGTCTAGCCCGTTTTGCGCGACCTCTTTAAACTCATCGATATTATACGCTACGCCGCTGCCTGCGCCGCCTAGGGTGTAGCTAGCGCGGATAATGAGCGGAAAGCCGATCTCATTTGCCGCAGCCATCGCCTCTTCGATATTGTAGGCGTATTTGGATTTAGGCAGATCCATTCCGATCTTAATCATCGCTTCTTTAAATTTTACCCTATCCTCGCCCTTTTTGATCGCTTCAGGGTTGGCACCTAGAAATTTCACCCCCGCTAGTTCGCCGCTTTCGTAAGCCTGCATCGCGACGTTTAGCGCGACCTGTCCACCCATCGTAGGTAGGATCGCATCGACGCCCTCGCGCTTTATGATACGCAAAATGCTCTCTTTGGTGATCGGCTCGATATAGGTGGCGTCGGCAAAATCGGGATCGGTCATAATGGTAGCGGGGTTAGAGTTTATTAGCACTACGCGGTATCCGAGGCTCTTTAGCGTCTTAGCCGCCTGCGTGCCGCTGTAATCGAACTCGCACGCCTGGCCGATTACGATCGGACCGCTACCGATCAGCAAAATCGTCTTAATATCATCTCTTTTGGGCATCAATTTTCCTTTGTAACGACATACAAAAACGCCGGCATCTCGGAGCTCACGTAGGGCTCTACGACGGCGCTTTTGTATAGCTTCCCGTTTTGAATTTCTTTAACCTTTCCTACCGGCACGCCGGCAAAAAAAATCCCGTCCTTGCCGCTGGTAAGTACCTCATCACCTACCTTGGGATCGAGCCATTGCGGGATGTATCTAACTACGAGCTCGTTATTTTCGCCGCCTGCGACGCCAGGAATTTGAGTATCTCCTATGAAAACGGAGAAGTTGCTCTTTTCGTCGCGCTGTAAGATCGCAAGAGGACGCCCGTCTTTATTTACTAAAATTCCCGCGGTCTTGCCCTCGCTGATGAGGCCGTAAATTTTGTTTGGGTTAAAATTTTCAAAATTTACGAAGAATTTGTTGTAGTCATTTAGATTTGCATAGCTCAACGCCTTTACGAGCTGAACTTTGGGCTCATAAACAGAGCTATTTTTATCGATCAAGATTTTATTCAGCTCGCCCGCGAACGTACTAAGCAGCATCGCCGATTTTTTTAGCTCTGCGTTTTCTTCTCGTAGAGCTTTGATCGTCTCTGCCTGGTTAAAATGCTCGTTCACAGCGCTTTTTACCCGATCACTCACGCCGTAATAAACCTCTAAAATTCCTCCTGCAAATCCGATAAATTTGCCGTGGATATACGAGCCGAACGTAAGCGAAACGGCTACCAGCAAAACCGCGACGAGGAGGAGTTTGAGATTAGTCATTTGCCGCTTGTTTTAGCGATTTGATCTCTTCTAGGGCTTTTCCCGTGCCGTTTGCGACGCAAAGCAGCGGCTCGTCCGCGACGAAAACCGGAAGCTTTACGGTGTCGCTTAGATACTTATCCAATCCGCGAATGAGCGCGCCGCCGCCCGTTAGCACGACGCCGTTTTCGACGATATCGGCGGCAACTTCTGGCTGAATGCTCTCAAGGACAAATTTTAACGCGTCCGCAATCTCTCTGATCGAGTCTTTGATCGCCTCTCTAACGTCCTCACTCGTAAGATCGACCGAGCTTAAAAGCCCGCTGATCTGGTCTTTTCCTTTGACCGTGTAGGTAAGATCTTTTTGCTGTTGCACCGCCGTACCGATCTTGATCTTAATCTCCTCGGCCGCACGCTCCGAAATAAGCAGGCTATATTTTTCTTTGACGTAGTTAACGATGCTAGCGTCGATCTTATCGCCCGCGACGCGAACGGATTTGGCGCTGATGATGCCGCCTAGCGAGATGACGCCGATCTCGGTGGTACCGCCGCCAATATCCACGACCAGCGAGCCGCGCGCTTCATTTACGGGAAGTCCCGCACCGATCGCTGCAGCCATCGGCTCTTCGATTAGATAAACCTCACGCGCGCCCGCTATCATCGCGCTTTCTCGCACGGCTTTGCGCTCGACCTGAGTTAGCCCGTAAGGAACCGAGATGATGATGCGCGGACTTACGAAAAAGCGGCGCTTGTGGGTCTTTTCGATGAAATACCTAATCATCTTCTCCGTCATATCAAAATCCGCGATAACGCCGTCCTTCATCGGGCGCACCGCTTCGATATCACCAGGAGTGCGCCCAAGCATCTCTTTGGCTTCGGCGCCCACAGCGATGATTCTTTGCTTGCCGTAGCGTTCGTTTTGTACAGCGACGACGCTCGGCTCGTTGATGATGATGCCTTTATCTTTTAGCAGCACAAGCGTGTTTGCCGTGCCTAGATCAATACCCATATCCCTAGAAAATAATCCTAGAATCGAATCAAGTAACATTTATCCCCTTTATGCAGTTAAATTTTGTTTTACAAGTATCGGCTTAGAGACGCCGTCTACGACCTCTTTCGAGATGATAACGTCATAGCCCTTAAGCTCAGGCAGATCGAACATAATATCGATCATGATCTCCTCGATTATGCTGCGAAGTCCGCGCGCACCGGTTTTGCGCTTTATCGCCAGGCTCGCGACCTCTCTTAGCGCGTCGTCGTCAAATTTTAAATTTGCGCCGTCTATCGCAAAGAGCTTTTGATATTGTTTTAAGATCGCGTTTTTCGGCTCGGTTAAAATTCTAACCATCGCCTTTTCGTCAATCTCGTTTAGCGTAGCCACTACGTGCAAGCGCCCGATGAGCTCGGGGATTATACCGTAATGCACCAAATCGTCGGCCTCGACCATGTTTAGTAAATTTAAACTCTCTTTTTTACTGCGCTTGGTTTGGTTAAACCCTAACACGTTCTGCCCGATGCGGCGGTTGATGATCTCGTTTAGCCCGTCGAACGCGCCACCGCAGACGAACAAAATATTTGTCGTATCGATCTGGATGAAGTCCTGATTTGGATGCTTGCGGCCGCCCTTCGGCGGGATATTTACGACGCTTCCTTCGATGATCTTAAGCAGCGCTTGTTGTACACCTTCGCCGCTTACGTCGCGTGTGATGCTGCGATTTTCGCTCATTCGCGCGATCTTATCGATCTCGTCTACGAATACGATACCGCGCTGCGCCTTTTCTACGTCGCCATCCGCGGCCTGTAAAAGGCGGGTGAGGATATTTTCTACGTCCTCGCCGACGTAACCCGCTTCAGTTAGGCTCGTAGCGTCGCTAATGGCGATCGGCACGTCCAAAAATCGCGCCAAGGTCTGCGCCATAAGCGTCTTACCGCTGCCGGTAGGCCCGATAAGCAAGATATTTGATTTTGAAATTTCGGTATCGTCGCCCTTTGCGTCGGTCTGCCTGAAAATTCTTTTATAGTGGTTGTAAACGCCGACGCTAA
This sequence comes from uncultured Campylobacter sp., assembly GCF_938045535.1. Classification (GTDB taxonomy): domain Bacteria; phylum Campylobacterota; class Campylobacteria; order Campylobacterales; family Campylobacteraceae; genus Campylobacter_B. Next base: position 7,307 of record NZ_CALIMQ010000004.1, read on the forward strand.
AAATTTTCTTAGCGCGCTCCTGGCCGATGACGTAGCGGTTTAGAACCTCCATCAGCGCCTTTGGCTTGATGGCCTCGAAATCGATCTCTTTGTTTTGATTTTGTACCGCCTCATTTTGGCCCTCGCTGCCGTGGATAGCGGCATATGCCATATCGATACAATAGCTGCAGATAGCCGCCGTACCGTCGTCGTTAGGATAGATACGACGCCCGTCCGCGCCCGTTTCACCGCAAAAACTGCACTTATTTGCCATTAAATTTTACCTTTATCTAGCGGAATTCCGCGTTTTGTGTTGATTATAAACTCGCACATCTTGCGCACGTTTTGATCGCTCGTTTCGTTTAATAAAATCTGCGCCTGCTCCTTTAAACCCCCGCCTTGGTTGAATAAAAATTTATACGCCCGATTTATCGTCTCGACCGTCTCTTTATCGAAGCGGCGGCGGATGCCCGTTAAATTTAGCCCGCGGATATAGGCGCGATTTCCCTCGGCTAGACAAAACGGCACCACGTCCTGACTAAGCGCGCTAGCCCCTGCGATCATGCAGCTCTCGCCGATTTGGACGAACTGATGCACGGGGGTAAGCCCGCCGATAACGGCATAATCGCCCATTACGACGTGACCTGCGAGCGTAGCGTTGTTTGCTAGGATTATGTTGCTGCCCAGCACGCAATCGTGCGCGATGTGGCAATACGCCATTATAAAGAGATTATCGCCGATGCGCGTAAATCCGTCGCCCTTATGCGAGCCCGAGCTAATCGTGCAAAACTCGTGAATCGTAGCGTTTTTGCCGATGACTAGCCCCGTGCGCTCGCCATCCTCAAAGCTCATATCCTGCGGAATTTCGCCCACGATCGCGTATGAAAAAATTTTAGAGTTCTCGCCGATTTGCGTATCGCCGATGATGCGCGCGCCCTGCTTGATCGTGCAGCCGTCGCCGATTTTAGCCTGTGCGCTTATGAAAGCATACGGCTCGATCACAACCTCGGCTCCGATCTGCGCGCCGTCCTCGATGATCGCCGTGTGGTGAACTTTAGCCATCATTTATCCATTATCATCGCTTGAAGTTCAGCCTGCGCGGCCAGCGTGGCGCCGTCGTTGATGTAGGCTTCGCCCTTTAGCACCCAGATGCGTCCGCGATGTTTGATTACGCTGATACGATACTCAAGTTTGTCGCCGGGGCGGACCGGGTTTCTAAATTTAGCGTTGTCGATACTCATAAAATACACGACTTTATCGCTTAAATCGACGCCGTCTTTCTCCATGCTCTTAAACGCCAGCACGCCGCCCGCCTGCGCTAAGCCCTCGATTATCATTACGCCCGGATAGATCGGATGGCCGGGGAAGTGACCCTGAAAGATCTGCTCGTTATAGGTTACGTTTTTATAGGCTTTGATACTTTCGCCGATGCTGAGCTCTTCGACGCGATCTATCAACAAAAACGGAAAACGATGAGGTAGGATGGAGAGGATTTCGTTTATATCTATCATTGATCTGCCTTTTTTAGAAATTTTGGAATCTTATCAAATTCTTACTAAAATTTCCCTAACGTCTAAAAATATGCGCGAGAGCCCGTAAATTTGAACTTTGGCGGCTCTTATCTCGTCCGTGACGATGATCGGCGAGAGCGAGCCCGCAGCGCACAGGGCGGCGCGAGTTTTATTTTGGCGCGCGAGACTCGGCGGGTTTTTTAGCATTTCGGATACGCTTTTGAAATTTGATCTTGAAATTTCGTTAAATTTCGCCATGCTTAAAATTTTAATCTCGCCCTTGTCACTGCAAAAAATTTCGCACTCGCGCTCTATGCTAAGCTTCACGTTTTCGCGCGTAAAATGCGAGCCAAATAGTACAAACGAAGGCGCGACCTTGCCGTCAAATTTAATCCATGCGCGCAGCAGGCGGTAGTTTAAAAATCGATCGCGCAGCACGCTAAATTTCACACCTTTTTTTTCGAGCGAGCAAAGTTTTTTATAAAATTTCAACTTCTCCTCTACCGAAGCGGGCAGGATTTGCCGATCGATAGACGACATTAGCTCGTAAATTTCGGCGCCTTGGACTAAATTTTGCTTCAAATCCGCCGTCAGACTTCCGCCAGAATTCCGCTCAGCCCTTCGCTGATCGTTCCGCTGTGCCGCAAGCGCATAGATACAGCCGCAGTAGTTTTGATGATAGAGCGCGTCTTTTTTCGCGAGCGCAAACTGCTCGTTCGTGCCGCCGTTTTTGCGAAAATCGGGCGCGATAAACTCCAGCCCGTAGCGCTCGCAAATGCGCTGCAGCGAGCTGCAAAGCTGAGAGTGCGATTTTTTGGGGCTCATTAGAAGCGTCGTAGTGATTTTGCGCTCGCCCAAACTTAGCGCGAGCTCGGCCGTTTTTTGCATGCGAAAATCAAAGCAAAACTCGCAGCGCGCGCCTTTCTCGGGCTCGTTTTCAAGCCCGCGCGCACCGTCTAGCCAGCCCTGCAAATCATACTCGCCCGGGATAAATTTAATCCCTAAATTCTCGCAAACCCGCTTCGCGTCGTGCATTCTAAGAACGTATTCGCCATAGGGGTGGATGTTGGGATCATAAAAATAGCCTATTAGCGGCTCTTGCGCGAGCTCTTTTAAGCGGCGCAAAAAATAATCGCAATCGACCGAGCAGCAGATGTGGACCAGCAAATTTTAACCCTTTGCACGAAATTTTTGGATATAATTTTACGCTATCAAAATTAATGAGCGGAAAAATGAAAAATTTTTTTATAAAACACTGGCGTAAGTTTGCTTGTGGCGTAGGTGGATTTGCGCTATTTTACGTGCTTGCGGGCTTTTTCGGCGTGCCACTTTTTATCGAAAAGGCGCTGCCTAAAATTCTAGAAGGCAAAGCGAGCTTTAGCGTGCAGGATGCCAAATTTAACCCCTTTACCTACGAGCTAAACGTCACCAAGCCGGAGCTTAGCACCTTTAAGCCGCTGTTTAGCGCCGATGAGATAAATTTAAAAATCGGTTTTTCGAAGCTTTTTAAAAAGACTCTCGCGGTAGAAATTTTGCACCTAAAATCGCCTAAATTCCACGTCGAGCGCGAGCAAAACGGCACCTTCAATTTCGAGCCGTTACTTTCGGAGCAAAAGAGCGAAAGCAAGGATGAAAACTCCAGCTTCAATGTCACGCTGAATAATTTTAAGATCGAGCGCGGCTCTCTGGGCTACGTCGATAACTCCCTGAAAAGGCCGTTTTCGCTCATCTCGACCGAGCTAAATTATGAGATCAACGGGCTAAATTTAAAGGACGAAACGATCGGCGAGCACGATTTAAGCGCCGTTTCGCGTACATACGACGCGCTGAGCTTCGATGGAGCTATCGACCTGGCGCCTCTTCGTCTACACGGCAAGGTAGATATCTCGCGGCTAAAAATTGATCCGTTTTGGCTATCGTACCTCGATCCTAGCGGCGTGCGGTTTAAAAACGGCTTCTTTTCCGCTACTCTAAATTACCGATTGAGCCTTGATGAAAATATAAAATTTGCGCTTGAAAACTCAAAGCTCGAGCTGCAAAGCCTAGAAATTTTGCAAGATCAAAGCTTAATTTCGCTAGGCTCGCTGAAAATCCCGAGCTTTGAGCTGAATACGGACGTTTCGAATGAAATTTCAGGCAAAGTGGTAATCCCGCAAGTGCTAGTTTCTGGCGCAAAATACGATATGGGCGAAACCAAAATTTCCACGGGCTTTGAGGGCGCGCGGGTCGCGGATTTTGCGCTGGATTTTAATAAAACGGGGGCAAACTTGCGGCTAAACTCCGCCGTAAAAAGCGTAGATCTAAACCGCTCAAGCTTTGCAAACCCGCAAATTTCGGTCGTCTCAAACGATACTAAAATCACGGGAAATTTTTTAAAATTTAACGCCGAAGGTAACGATACGGCCCTTCATACGGGTTTTGGCACCTTCAGTATCGCGGATACGCAGATTACACTAGCGCGCAGCGATAAAATCTCACTCGCCACAACCGAGCTGGGCGCGTTTAGCTACGACAAGGAGGGCGTGCAAAACGGCGTAAGCCTGGAGTTTGCTAAAATTTCAAACTCCAAAATCGCAAACAAAAACGGAATTTTTAGTGGATTTGAAAGCTTCGGCGTGCAAGGGGTGAAATTTAACGTCGCGGATCTCGATCTGGGCGTGGATAAAATTTTGCTAAACGAACCGTTTTTCAACTCGGAAGTGGGCGTTAACGGCGCCAAAAGCATAAACGATCTGGCGATTTTAAGCGCGATCTCTAAAAATCACGCGAGCTTTAAAAAAACGGCGAGCGCGGGCGATGCAAACCCGACGGATGTAAACTCTACGGCAAGCGGCGCGAATTTAAATCCTAAAAAGCCCGTCAAAAGCCCCGCTTTAAAATTTAAGATCGGCGAGGCCTCCGTAACGGGCGCAAAGGCCAAGATCAGCGAGAGCTTTATCGTTAAAAACAACGTGCACGAGATCAAGGATTTCAGCGCCACGCTAAGCGGGCTAAGCTCAAATTTCGCCGAGCCCTTCGGCATCAAAGCAAGCCTTATCACGGGCGAAATCACCGCTAGCGCGGACGGCAAGGCTAGCATCGCGCCGCTTAACGTAGGCGTGAACTTTAGCCTAAATGCGCCGAACTTGGGCGTCTTTAACAAATATATGGCGGAATTTATCACAGGCTCCATCGCGGGCGAGCTCGCCACGCAAGGGCAGCTGAAACTTTCAAACGCATTCTCGCTCGAAGCGAAGCTATCGGGCAAGGGCTTGGCGCTAAGCTCGGGTAGGGATAAAATTTTCTCCCTTGCATCGCTAAATGTCGCGCAAATCGCGCTGAGCCCAAACTCTCTCACGCTAAATAAGATCGCTCTTAGCTCACCCGCGGCAAATATCTCGCTAAATAAAGGCAGGCGTTTAAATTTAACTTCGCTAATAAAGCCCGCCGCGCAGCTAAAGCAGACTGCAAAGCCCACCGAAGCTGTGCCTAGCAGACCCGCAAAAAGCAATGCAAACTTTGCGTGGAGCGTAAAAAATATCTCGCTTAACGGCGGAAGTTTAAATTTCACCGACGAGAGCCTAGCAACGCCCTTTAAACTGCGCATCAGCGATATGAAAGCAAGCATCAGCGAGATCAGCCCGAAGCGAGCGGCGGATATCAAGCTTAGCTCGCTCGTAAGCGGAAGCGGGCTAGCGAGCATCACGGCGCGCGCCTATCCGCTGGATTTTAAACGCAAAAGCGATATAAACGTCGTTTTAAAGGAGATCCCACTTGCGCCCGCATCGCCCTATACCGCCAAATATATCGGCAATGAAATCGCGGGCGGCAAGTTAAATTTAAAACTTGCCTACAAAATCGACGATGGCAAGCTAAACGCAAGCAATGATCTAAATTTAGACCGCTTCGAGCTCGGCAAAGAGGTAGCGAGCAAGGACGCGCTGAGCCTTCCGATCGGTCTAGTGGTATCGATCCTAAAGGACAGCGACGATCAGATCGATATTAGCCTGCCTCTAAGCGGCACGCTGAGCGATCCGAAATTTAGCTACGGCGCGCTGGTTTGGGGCGCGGTCAAAAAGCTGCTCTCCGACATCGTGTTAAGCCCGTTTAGATTTATGGGAAAGATCGCGGGCGTAGATACGAAAAAGCTCGAAAGTATCGATTTTGAGGCGGCGAGCAGTGAAATTTTAATCAGCGAAAACTCTAAAATAGATGATTTAGCTAAGGTCGCAAAAGCCAAGCCCGAACTCAAGATCATCCTAAACTCTGCGTATAACGAAAAGTTCGATACTCACGAGTTTAAAAGGCGCTCGCTGCAAAATACCCTCACGCTGATGTCTAATAAACAAGGCCTCTCCTCGGATGAAGCCATAGCGGCGCTTAAGATCAAATACGGCATCAAATCCGGCGGCGATGAGGCGATGGAGGAGCTGATAAGCGCGCAGAAATTTACCCGTTCGCGTCTTGATGAGTTAGCCCTTGCCAGGGCGACTGCCGTGCAAGCGGCACTCGTGCAGCGCGGCGTAAGCGCATCTCGCATAGAGATCAAAAAACCGAGCGAAGCGGAGCTCAAACAAAACAGCTTTATCCCGCTAAGCCTCGGCGTAGAGAGGTAGTGTAAGCAAAATTTGGCTATACTAAGCGGATTAAAATTTAAGGAGCGGCAATGATGAATATAGGAATTCACGGCGGAAGCGGCAGAATGGGCACGATGATCTACGAGTGCCTGAAAAATTTCGATCAGGCGCGAGCAAGCGTGATCTACACTATCGCTCCGCTTGATTATACGCCGAACTGCGCCGTAACGAGCAGCTACGACGAGCTTTTTAGCGGCTGTGACGTCGTGATAGACTTCACGATCCGAGACGGCGCGATAAGCTTAATGAAATTTGCGCTTTCGCACCCAAAGCCGCTTTGCATCGGCACGACGGCTCTGGGCGAGGAGGGCGAGCGGCTACTGCGCGAATGCGGCGCGAAGATGCCCGTACTGCACGCTACGAATATGAGCCTGGGCGTCGCGGTGCTAAACAAACTCGTAGCGCTTGCCAGCAGGAGCCTGCGCGACTTTGACTGCGAAATTTTAGAGATGCACCACCGCCACAAAAAAGACGCCCCGAGCGGCACGGCGATGAGCCTTGCCGGGAGTGCCGCAAGTGCGCGCGAGCTAAGCTTGAAGGACGTGCGCATAAGCGGTCGCGACGGGCTCATCGGCGAGCGCGGCAAGGACGAGATCGCCGTGATGTCGCTGCGCGGCGGCGATATAGTCGGGCGCCACACCGTGGGGTTTTACGGCGAGGGCGAGTTCGTCGAGCTAAATCATACAGCGACTTCGCGCGCGACCTTTGCCAGAGGCGCGATAAAGGCAGCGGTATGGCTAGCGCCCCAAAATAGCGGGCTTTACGGCATCGACGACTGCTTAGGAATCTAGGCTTTGCGGCTAAATTTAAGAGGAAAAAATGCCAACCAAAGATGAAATTTTAAATTTTCTGCGCGAGCCCAAGCCCGAGCTTGAAATCTTTGGAATTTACAAAGTCGGGCTATTCGGCAGCTACGCCAAAGGCGGAGCGAATATCGCCGAGAGGTTTAAAATTTCAGCCGATCTATTTGATGAGGCGCCGGCAAAATGCCGGACGGCAAGCCGTCAATGATAAAACAAAATATAGATAAATTTCTAAAAAATAAAATTTAAGAGGTTAGAAAATGTGCGCAATCGTGGGAGTCATAAATTCCGAAGGTGCGGCTAAAACCGCGTATTACGGGCTTTTTGCCATGCAGCACCGCGGCCAGGAGGCAAGCGGCATCAGCTCAAGCTTCAACCATCACATCAAAACGATCAAAGCCACGGGGCTCGTGACGGAGGTTTTTAGTCCCGCGAGTTTTGAAATTTTAAAAGGCAACATCGCGATCGGCCACAACCGCTACGGCACCGCGGGCGCAGACAGTCTAAAGGACGCACAGCCCGTTGCCGGCAACTACGCTCTAGGGGAGATCTCGATCGTTCATAACGGAAATTTGATCAATAAAGACGAAATTCGCCGTAAGCTCGTAAGCGAGGGCGCGATCTTTCAATCTGGCATGGACACCGAAAATATCCTGCATCTCATCGCACGCAGCAAGCAGGAGCATCTAAAAGACCGCATCATCGAGGCACTGCAACAGTGTGTGGGCGCGTATTCGCTTCTGATTTTAAGCCGCTCGAAGATGTTTGCCGTGCGCGATCGCTACGGCGTGCGTCCGCTCAGCATCGGCAGGCTCAAAGACGGCGGTTACATCGTCGCGAGCGAAACCTGTGCTTTCGATCTCGTAGGAGCCGAGTTCATCCGCGACGTGAAACCCGGCGAGATGGTGATCTTCGAAGAAGGCAAGGATGAGTTCAGCTCGGTTCAAATTTTAAAAGCCGCAGAGGCTAGAATTTGCGCGTTTGAATACATCTACTTTGCGCGCCCCGACAGCGTCGTAGAGGGCAAAAACGTATATGAGGTCAGAAAAAAACTGGGCGCGGCGCTCGCGCGAAAATGCAAAGAGCTAAAGGCCGATTTCGTCGTGCCCGTGCCCGATAGCGGCGTGCCGGCGGCGCTTGGTTTCGCGCAAGAGAGCAAGCTGCCCTTCGAGATGGCAATCGTGCGCAACCACTACATCGGCCGCACCTTCATCGAGCCTACGCAAGAGGTGCGAAATTTGAAGGTCAAACTCAAGCTGAACCCGATCGCGGCGGCACTGCACGGCAAAAGCGTCGTCGTCGTGGACGATAGCATCGTGCGCGGCACCACGAGCAAAAAGATCGTCGAGCTTCTGCGCCATGCGGGTGCGGCGCACGTGCATATGTGCATCGCAAGCCCGGAGCTAAAGTATCCCGAGCGCTACGGCATCGATACGCCGAGCGTGCGCGAGCTGATCGCCGCAAATATGAGCACGGATGAAATTTGCAAATTTATAGGCGCCGATAGCCTCACGTTTCTTAGCGTGCCTGAGCTCGTAGAAGCGCTTGGGGGCGAGCGCAAATACTCGCTCGTAAGCTTCGACGGCGATTATTTCATCAAGGATTAGCAAATTTAAAGGAGCAAACTATGACAAAATTTAAAATTAAGCGCGTCTATGAGAGCGCGGAGGAAGAGGATGGTTTTCGCGTGCTTTGTGATAGGCTATGGCCGCGTGGCATAAAAAAAGACACGCTGGAGCTTGATATGTGGGCAAAGGACATAACGCCTAGCACCGAAATACGCAAGCTTTTCGCGCATAAACCTGAGAATTTCGCCCATTTTAAGGAGCTTTACCTAGCCGAACTTGAGCAAAATCCCGCCGTAGCTGAATTTTTGAAAAAGGTTAAAAACGAGCCGGTCGTCACGCTGCTATACGCCGCAAAGGACGAGCACTGCAACCACGCGATGATTCTGCGCGATTTTCTGCAAAGCAAGGTGCACTAAAATTTTGCGCTCAAAGCGCATTGCTCGCCATATTTTAAAGCAAATGTAAAACCGCCTCGATCACCAAAATCCACTCGTAAAACCAATGCGCGAGGCGTAAAATTCAGCGAACAGGTGTGAGCGGAGTGCTTTTAAAGCCTTGCCAGACGCGATTTGAGATAAATTTTCTATCCGGATGTACACTTTGCAAATGAGCATAAAACAAACGCTAAATTTTGCGCCAGAACTCTAAAAAAACGCAGAATTTTATAAAGAGCAATAAAATTTCAAGGAAAATAACTCGATTTAATATATGCAAATTTAGAATTTCATCTATTTTTTAACGCTACTTTTAATAATGCAAGCTAGGAATTTAAAAAGTGGGCTTAATATAAATTCGCAACAAATCAAACTAATTTCTTACATGCAGCATTTTTAAATTTCATTTAAGGATTTGCCGCTAACATTGCTCGTAATTTTTTACAAGGAGAAACAATGGCAATCAGTGCTAGAAATCAGCTTCACGTCGTAATCAGCGACGTAAAAACAGGTGCGGTAAATTCGCTAATCACAGCTAAAACCAGAGGCGGCGACGTGCTAAAAGCAACCGTGACGGTTGATTCTGAAAAAACTTTGGATTTAAAAGCCGGCAAAGAGGCAGTATTTTTATTCAAAGCCCCAAGCGTCATCATCTCCAAAGGCGAGAACGATCTACGCTTAAGCGCGACCAACCAAATAAAGGGCAAAATCACTGCCGTTAAAGAGGGCGCGGTAAATGCCGAGATCAGCGTCAGAAGCGCCGGCGGCGAAAATTTAAGCGCAACCGTCACAAACGAATCGGTTAAAAATTTAGCGCTTAAAAAAGATGATGAAGTAACTGCAATCATCAAAGCTACTCAAATCATAGTCGGCGTAAAATAATCAGGCGTAACGGTGCGTGCTATAGCGATGCGCGCGCTTTAAACATCACAAAATCAAGGAGCAAAATTTTATAAATTCTGCTCCTTCTTCAAAAATCTCTTTTGATAAATCAAATTTCGTAGCAGCTCAAATCGCGCTATAAGTGCTCTTTTCTCTCATGCGCGCAGATACACCCCGCGCGGCGACATCCAGCCCCAATCACACCAAGAACGGTCTTACCTATTTTACCTTTTACCGCAGTGCGCATTTTGCGCAGGCTTTGCATCTATGCAGCACGTAAGCCCACTCACGCGAGATATTTATGAAACGCAAACTCGCTCTTGCCCCGCTCGCTCGCTTATAGCAATGCGCTTTCATATTTTACGCGCTCGTGACACGCCGCCGCTTTACGCAGTAGCGACCGATCCTCGCGTAAATGTCCACACTGAAAGTATGCCGATCTAGATCATATCGGCACGCACTAACTGCGCCCGCCGATAGATAGCAGCACGGACAGATCATCGAACCGATCACCTCGCCCTAAACCCGAGCGTTTTTGAGCTTTTACCGATCGGCTCGTTAAAAGGCGTGGATTCCGCGAATAAAATCACTCTCCTAAAATTTTGGCTCGTAGCCGCGGATAGCGGGCATTTGCTTTGCTAAATTTGATACTCGCCGGGACTCAACTCGCCTCGTAAAAGCTTACCAAAGCGTGCAGCTGCGGCATATACGGCATCGTCGCCAAACTCGCCCGGCTCAAATCCACTGCTGATAAACGGCACGGCAAAGTCCATCCCGCAATAGTTTGCCGTGATCTTAAGCGGCGTTAAAATTTCATCCAAGCTAAAGCCGATAGCGCCCTGTTTGGAGTATTCGCCAAGCGGAGTGCTGACGCTTAGCGCAAGCTGCAAGACCTTGCCTTTAAGCGCGCCGGAACCCACCAGCTCATGCGAAAAGACGATATCGATATAGGCTTTTAGCATAGGCGGCACGTTTAGCCAGTACATCGGGTACAAAAATACGACGCGCTCGGCAGCCGCTAGCGCGTCTTGCTCTGCGCGGGCGTCTATGCGCGCGATATCTAGGCCGTAAAGCCCCTCCAAATGGCGCACCTTAGCGTCCGCGGCGGACTTTGCTACCTGCGACAAGGCTTTGTTTACGCGCGAGGCGGCGAAATTAGGATGCGATAAGATCACGAGCGTTTTCATGTTATTTCCTTTGTTAAAATTTGCAGAATCATATCGTTAAAAAGCTAAAAGTAGATTAAGAGGACTTGCGAAAGCGAGGCGTTATTTTGCTTGTGAGGAATGGGATTTGTGAGGCGCGATAGATACGAAGCGCTCTCGTACCATACTGCCTCAAGGCATGTGCAACAAAATGTTTTTATGCGTGCCGCAAAGCAAGCCCCTGACCCGCTCTTGTTGTCTGGAACGATCTCACTTGCGATCCACCCGATCGCGCGCAGCTGCGGCACGGAGCAAAATTTCATCCAAGCAAGGATAAATTTATGAAAAAAGATTAAAATTTAGCTGCAATTCGGGCTACGAGACCGAAAATTTCAAAAAAAGGACACGATATGCAGAGAAAAACACAGATCGAAGGCGAGTTCAGCGCAGAGGATCGCGAGCGCAAAATCACGCTGCAAGCAGGAGATGCGGCGCCCGAGTTTAGCTTGCAAAACGCCGACGGCGCGAGCGTCGCGCTAAAGGACTTCGCGGGCAAGCGGGTTGCGCTGTATTTTTACCCCAAGGATAACACCCCCGGCTGCACGACCGAAGCGTGCGAATTTAGCGCCGCGTACGATGATTTCATCGCCGAGGGTTGCGTGATCGTCGGCATCAGTCCCGACAGCGCCAAATCCCACGCGGGCTTCATCGCCAAGCAGAGCCTAAAGCACATCCTGCTGAGCGATCCGCAGCACGAGGTAGCCAAGCTATACGGCGCATGGCAGGTACGCAAAAACTACGGGCGCGAGTATCTGGGCATCGTGCGCTCGACCTTTCTGATCGGTGCGGACGGCAAAATTTTGAAAGTCTATAAAAGCGTCAAGGCAAAGGATCACGCCGCAAAGGTGCTCGCGGATCTGCTAGCTGTGGGGAAATAAAGCGCTAGGCGGCGTTTTGAAGCGGGGCTCTGGCGTATTTGAGCGCTAAGCTTTAATTATGAAATTTATGCACTGAAATTTGCTACGGAATTTCGGCGTCAAATTTAAGCGTCGAAATTTCAGCATTAAAATTTTGTCTTGAAATTTTGCCTCAGAATTCTGCTTCTCATTTGAAAATTGAATTTTAGGCAGAGCTATAACTGCAATTTTAGCGGCAAATTTATCGCCCCAAAATAAAATTTTAAAGGAAAAATATGAAAAACTTAATCATTTTAGCCCATCCAGACATTAAAAATTCGCTCATAAACAAGCGCTTTTTGAAAGAGGCCGCCGCGCAAAGCTTCACCGTGCGCGACCTAGCGCGCGAGTATCCTAGCGGCGAAATAGACGGCGAGCGCTAGCGCGCGATAATCAAAGCCCACGACGCGCTGGTGCTGCAATTTCCGCTGCATAATTTCTCCTCGCCCGCGATTTTAAAAAGCTGGATCGATGCGACGATGACGTATGGGTTTGCCTACGGGCGCATGAGCGAGGGCATGCGTAGGCGCGCCGTGGCGCTGGCGGTGAGTGCGGGTATCAAGCGCGCCGACTACGCACCTAGCGGGCGGTATCATTTCACGATGGAGCAGATTTTAGCGCCGTTTCAGCTCGCATTCCGTTACTATTTTCATGCCGACTGGCGCGGATTTTTCGCGTTTTACGGCGCCGAGGAGACGCCGGGCGTCGATTACGAAAGTAGCGCCGAACAGATAGAAAAAGGCGCGGCGGAGTACGCGGAATTTTTAAAAAATTTAGGCACAAAAAGCGGCGCGGGTAAAAAATTTTAAATTAAAACAAGCGTTTTGCCTGTAGCGAGTCTACTCGCATATATCTTGATAAAAATTTTATGCTAAAAGGCAAGCCCTCATTTTAGAGCTAAATTTTAAAATTTAAGCCGCCTTTATCTAGCCCGCAAGCTAGCTCAAAGCCCACTCCTTACGGCTCAAACGAGCAGGCTTTTAGGTTTCCGCCCGTTAAGCCCTTTTTAAACCACTCTTTGCGCTGTGCCGAGGTGCCGTGCGTGAAGGAATCAGGCACGACGCGACCGCTAAATTTGCGTTGCAACGTATCGTCGCCGATCGCGCTGGCGGCATTTAGCGCCTCGTCGATGTCGCCTGCCTCCAGCACGCGCCCTGCTTTTGCGAGATAGTGCGCCCAGACCCCAGCGTAGCAGTCCGCCTGTAGCTCGACTTTAACCTGAAGCGCGTTTTGCTCGGCTTCGCTGCGAGCGCGCCTTTTTAGAGCGGCGACCTGTTCCAGCGTGCCGACTAAATTTTGAACGTGATGCCCTACTTCGTGCGCGATGACGTAGGCCTGCGCGAAGTCGCCGCCCGCTTTGTATTTGTTCGCAAGCTCGTCGAAAAAACTGAGATCCAGATAAATTTTGCGGTCCCTCGGGCAATAAAAAGGTCCCGTCTGCGCGCTCGCAAAGCCGCAGCCGCTTGCTATCTGATCGCGAAAGAGCCGCAAGCCGGGCTCCTCGTAGCGCGCGCCCACGCTTTTAAATATCTCGCCCCAAACGTCCTCGGTTTGGGCTAGCACCGCCGAGACGAAGGCGAGCTTTTCTTGCTCCTGCGGGCTGTCCGTCGGCTCTCTTTGCGTGCTAGCGCCCCTGTCTAAAAGCGCCAAAGGGTTGTAGCCCATAAAATACGCCACCGCGCCGATTACGAGCACTATGCGCCCGATCTTTGAGCCGAGCAAAAACCTGATGATCGGAATCAGCATCCCAAGCGAGCCGGAGCTCGTGCGCATGCTGCTTGCGCGGTCATCCTCTACGTTCGAGCTTCGTCTGCCGTCTTGCCATTTCATGTTTTTCCTTTAAAATTTTTGAGCCATTATACTAAAATTTTAAAAAGAGCGCCGCCTCGCTTTTTCAAAAACAGTGCGCGCGTAGCGAAATAAATCTGAAATTTTGCTTATTTTAAATTTCTTTTAAGCTGTTTAAAATTTTAAATTCTATATAATCGCCCTTTTTAAATTTAAAAGAAAGGAGAATTTGTGGCAAAAGACGACGTCATAGAGATCGACGGCAACGTCATAGAAGCGCTACCGAACGCGACTTTTAAGGTTGAGCTAGACAACAAACACGTGATTTTATGTCATATCGCGGGCAAGATGCGAATGCACTACATCAAGATAATGCCCGGCGATCGCGTAAAAGTCGAGCTGACCCCTTACAGCCTCGATAAAGGCAGGATCACCTACCGCTATAAGTAAGGATAAAGTTAAATTTAGATATACTCGTGATTTTGCGACTAAACTGTAGGAAGAAGTGTTTTCAAAATCCCCACTATTTTGAAAACAGTTGGTTTGATACTTTCGCTTTTGAAATTTCATTAAACCTAGGTGCAGTTTGCATTTAAAGTGGAGAAAATTTTAGGAGAGTGGAATGAAAGTTCGTCCATCCGTTAAGAAAATGTGCGACAAATGCAAAATTGTCAAGCGCAAAGGTGTTGTTCACGTTATTTGTGAAAATCCAAAACATAAACAAAGACAAGGATAAGTTATGGCTCGTATCGCAGGTGTAGATCTACCAAAGAAAAAAAGGATTGAATACGGACTAACTTATATCTACGGTATAGGTTTATTTACGTCGAGAAAAATTCTCGATGCGGCAGGAATTTCTTACGATAAAAGAGTCGCCGATCTGAGCGAAGATGAAGCCGCCGCTATCAGAAAAGAGATCCAAGAGCACTATATGGTCGAAGGCGATCTTCGCAAACAAGTGGCTATGGATATAAAAGCGCTTATGGACTTGGGCGGCTATCGCGGCTTAAGACACAGAAAAGGCCTTCCTGTTCGCGGTCAAAAAACAAAAACGAACGCCAGAACCAGAAAAGGCAAACGCAAAACCGTCGGCGCGGCAGCTAAATAAGGATTGAGATATGGCACAAAAAAAAGTAGTTAAGAAAAAAACCGTCAGAAAAAATATCGCCAAAGGCATAGTTTACATCTCCGCTACGTTTAACAACACTATGATAACCGTAACGGATGAGATGGGTAATGCGATCGCGTGGAGCAGTGCGGGCGCTTTAAATTTTAAAGGCAGCAAAAAATCCACCCCTTATGCGGCGCAGCAAGCCGTCGAGGACGCGCTAAACAAAGCCAAAGAGCACGGCATCAAAGAGGTAGGCGTCAAGGTTCAGGGTCCGGGAAGCGGACGCGAGACCGCCGTTAAAAGCGTAGGTAGCGTAGAAGGGATTAAAGTTACATATTTCAAAGATATCACTCCTCTTGCGCACAACGGTTGCAGACCGCCTAAACGACGTCGCGTGTAATTATAAAAGGAGAAATTTATGGCTAGATATACAGGACCGGTTGAAAAATTAGAAAGAAGGCTCGGCGTCGATCTATTTATGAAAGGCGAAAGAAGGCTTGCGGGCAAGAGCGCGCTTTTAAAACGCCCTTACGCTCCGGGTCAGCACGGACAAAGACGCGCTAAACTAAGCGAATACGGCTCACAGCTTCGCGAGAAACAAAAGGCTAAATTTATGTACGGCGTAAGCGAGAAGCAGTTCCGCAGGCTATTTGCCGAAGCGGCTCGTAGAGAGGGTAACACTGGAGCGATCTTAGTTCAGCTTTTAGAGCAGAGGCTAGATAACGTCGTTTACCGCATGGGATTTGCTACGACTAGACGCTTTGCGCGCCAGCTCGTTACGCACGGACACATTTTAGTAGACGGCAAGCGCGTCGATATCCCTTCATACAGCGTCCGCGCAGGACAAAAGATCGAAGTGATCGAAAAGAGCAAAAATAACCCGCAAATTTCAAGAGCGCTGGATCTTACGGCACAGACCGGCATCGTAGCGTGGGTAGACGTAGAAAAAGAGAAAAGATACGGAATTTTTTCTAGAGTTCCGGAGAGAGAAGAAGTTGTTATTCCTGTAGAGGAAAGATTTATCGTAGAGCTTTACTCGAAATAGTAGGTGCTAATATGAGAAAAATCACAACATCAGCTCATATGCCAACTGAAATAAAGGTTGAGAATGTCAGCGAAAATGTTGCTAAAATCATAGCATATCCCTTTGAAACGGGATATGCCGTCACTCTAGCTCATCCTTTACGAAGGTTACTTTATACGAGCACGGTCGGTTTTGCGCCGACTGCGGTTAAAATCGAAGGCGTAAGCCACGAATTCGACAGCATGCGCGGCATGCTCGAGGATATGGCGGCTTTTATCATAAATTTAAAGGGCTTAAGGTTTAAAATCAAGGGCGATTCCCTACGCGAGGTCGTAGAATACAGCTTCAAAGGGCCTAAAGAAATTTACGGCAGCGACCTAAACAACGACGCCGTAGAGATCGTAAATCCAAGCGCTTATCTAGCTACGATAAACGAGGATGCCGATCTTAAATTTACGCTCATCATCGAAAAGGGTATCGGCTACGTCCCAAGCGAAGAGATCAGAGAAAATTTAGACGCTGATTTTATCGCGCTGGATGCGTTTTTTACCCCGGTAACCAAAGCTGTTTACGATATCGAAAACGTATTCGTAGAGGATAATCCCGACTACGAAAAGGTGGTCTTTACGATCACTACCGACGGCCAGATCAGCGCGATAGATGCGTTTAAAAACGCGCTTGAAGCGATGTATCAGCAGCTGGCGGTTTTCAAAGGCATCGTAAATATCAGCGCTGCGGATACTTTCGGTAGAGCGATTCCTGCAAATTCCGAGTTTGCAAAGCTTTTTGAGAGCGTTAGCAATCTAAGCCTAAGCGCGCGAAGCTTTAACTGCCTGGATCGCGCGGATATTAGATTTATCGGCGAGCTAGCGATTATGGAAGAGAGCGAGCTTAAAGACCTTAAAAATTTAGGTAAAAAATCGCTCGAGGAAATCAAAGCCGTTATGGAGGAGATAGGTTATCCTATCGGCAACCAAGAGCTCGGCGATAAAAAAGAGCAGCTAAAACGCAAGCTTGACGAGCTGAAGGCTCAAAGACAAAAGAATGAAGGACAATAAATGAGACATAATCACGGATATAGGAAGCTAGGGCGCACTTCGTCTCACCGTGCTGCCCTGCTTAAAAATTTAACCATCGCTTTAGTTACTAGCGGCAAGATCGAAACTACGCTTCCTAAGGCAAAAGAGCTAAGAAGCTATGCCGAGAAGCTAATAACTCGCGCGCGCAAGGGCGACAGCGAGGCGCATAGATTTGTTTTCGCGGCGCTTCAGGATAAGGTTGCGACAAATAAGCTAGTCACCGAGATCGCTCCAAAATACGCGGGCGTAAACGGCGGCTACACTCGCATCATCAAAACCCGCCTTCGCAAGGGGGACGCCGCAGAGATGGCTTATATTGAGCTAATCAGCAAATAAAATTTCGGGATCGCTCCCGAAATTTCTTCTATGAAATTTAAAATTTTACTCCCGCTTATTATCATCGCTGCGGGTCTAGCGTGGGCATTGGACAATTATCTTAGCTATAAAAATATCGAAACGATCAACTCCGAAATTCCGCTAAAGCAAGCATTGGACGGCGAGCAAATTTCTAAAATCCGCGTCTATAAATCCAAACGAATTCTTGAAATTTTAACTTCAAAAGGCATCGCAAAAAGCTATAAAATCGCCCTCGGACGCGAGCCAGAAGGACACAAAGAAGTTCAAGGCGACGGCAAAACCCCGGAGGGCAACTACACCATAAACGGCAAAAATCCAAACTCGGCGTATCATCTAAATTTAGGCATCTCCTATCCGAATAAAGCCGACGTAGCACACGCAAAATCCCTCGGCAAGAGCGCAGGTGGCGATATCAAAATCCACGGGCTACCGAACAAATTTAGCTACCTAGGGCAGAGTATCGCGGCGTTCGGCGACTGGACGGAGGGCTGCATAGCGCTCGTCAATGACGATATGGACGAGCTTTTTGAACACGTGAAAATCGGCACGCCGATAGAAATTTTGCCGTGACTGCACGCGCCTGCGCTAAAATTTCACAGCCGCGATCGATATAAAATGTAGCGTAAATTTCATCTGCGAGCTTTAAAATAATATTCGCCGCCCAATCTTTCATATCCCGCAAAATTTACGATTAAGATCGAAATCTATTTTTTATAAAAATTTAATCGTATCGGCGCTTATTCTAATTAAATTTAGAGAGTTCCGCTTTAAATTTTACCTACCGCTCAAGCAAAATTCCTTTTCAAATTTAGCCCTCGGTCTGGCTGAAATTTCATCCCAAATTTATAGCGCAAATAGTCTAAATTTAAATATACGCAAGCCAGATGATTTGCGCGTACTTCGCCATTGCGAATCGATAAAATTTTAAAATCGCGGCTCGCCGTTCGCGCCGTATAAAATTCTTTGCGAGCCATTACGCAAAATCCGCGCCCTCGCGCAAAATTTCAGATTAAATTTCATCCCCGATAAGCCTTTTTTTATCGCTTTTGGATATAATGCGCCAAAACTAAAATAAGGAATTTTAATGATACCATTTACAGACGAAGAGCTTCTAGCCCCGGTACAAGGCAGCTTGGAGCTAATCCGACCGATGCTGCAAAACGACGGCGGCGATATGAAACTTTTAGGCATAAAAGACGGCATCGTCTATGTCCGCCTTACCGGGCATTGCCACGGCTGCGCCGCAAGTGCGCAGACCCTAAAATACGGCGTCGAGCGCCAGCTTCGCATGGATATTCACCCCGAGCTTAGCGTCGTAAACATCCCCGAAGGCGAAGAGTTTGAATTATAAAAAGCTGGGGCTAAAAGCCTTTTCGCGCGGAGAATTTGAGCTTGCGAAGCTGTATTTTTCGCTCGCCTACGAAAAAAGCGGCGAGGAGGAAATTCTATTTTTGCTTGAGCTTTGCCAGACCGCGCTGGCAGACCGCGAAGAAGCGCTTATGCTCTTTGATTTTTATAACCTCAGCCCCAAAACCCAGACTGCGGAGCTTTTTAAAATTTTAAACTCCATCAACGAAAAGATCGCGAATGAAGCGGCTTCCGAGCCCGGCGCCGAGGATGAGATCGCCGTTATCGCGTATGCCGATTTTATGCGCGCGGTAGGCCAAAGAGGCTTTAAAGACGCCTTCGAATCGATCATTTTTTCCTCCAAAATCGCCATTTCGGACAAAAGCGAGATGATAGAATTTTTAGAAAATTTGATAGAAAACGGCTACTACGAGATGGGGCTTAATTACGTCGAGAGCTCGGCCGCCGCATACGCAGGCGATGAGCGCTTCGAAGCGTTGATGCAAAAAATCAAAAATCATGAAAATACGACTCGAAAATAGCTTTATCACCGACAACTCCGCCGAGTGCGAGGCAGGCTGCTTTTTTATGCGCACGGACGCGAACGCTAAATTCCAAGCCGAAGCGGCGCAAAAAAGTGCGCAGATCATCTCTATCGCGCAAGCAAAGGAGCTTTTAAAGATCGATCCACGTATCAAAATCGTAGGCATCACCGGTACGAACGGCAAAACGACGACCGCGGCGGCGATCTACTCGACGCTGCTGGATCTGGGCTTTAGCTGCGGTCTAAGCGGCACGCGCGGCGCCTTTATAAACGAGTGCAGGATCGATGAGAAGGGGCTTACGACGAGCTCAGTTTTTAAGACGATGAGCTATCTTTACGAAGCTAGCAAGCAGAGCTGCAAGTATTTCGTCATGGAGGTTAGCTCGCACGCAATCGCGCAAAATCGCATCGAAGGATTAGAATTTACGCTTAAAATTTTTACGAATTTAAGTCAAGACCATCTCGATTATCACGGCAGCATGCAAGAATACGCCGCGGTCAAGAGCTCGTTTTTCGCAGACGACGCTCCCAAGCTCATAAACGCCGACGACGAACATATTAAATTTAACTCTGCAAACGCCCTTACCTACGGCATCAAAAACGCCGCGAGCTTCGGCGTGAGCGGATACGGGCTAAAGGGCGGCATCGACGCGCTCGTGCGTACTCCAAACGGCGATAATGCTCAACTTCAAAGCGATCTCATCGGCGAATTTAATCTCTACAACCTTACCGCGGCGTTTGCGGCGGTTAAAATTCTAACCAAGCTGCCGAACGAAAAGATCGCAAAAGCCCTGGCAAACTTCGGCGGCGTCGAGGGTCGCGTACAGATCGTAAATAAAAATCCGCTTGTAATCGTCGATTTTGCTCATACCCCGGACGGCATCGAAAAGGTGCTAAACGCGCTACGCGCAAGCGGCGAGATTATCGCGGTTTTCGGCGCAGGAGGCGATCGCGACCACGGCAAGCGTCCGAAAATGGGCGCCATCGCCGAGCACTTTGCTAAATTTTGCATCGTTACGAGCGATAATCCGCGCAGCGAGGATCCGGACGAAATCATTGATCAAATTTGCGCCGGTATGCGCCGAAAGGATAAAATTTTAAAGATCACGGATCGCAAGGAGGCGATCGCGCGCGCACTAGATCTTGCCAAAAACGGCGAGATGATCGCTATTTTGGGCAAGGGCGACGAGACCTACCAGGAGATCAAGGGCGTGAAGCATCCTTTCAACGACAAGCAGGTCGTGAGTGAGCTCGTCGCGGCGCGAGGCGAGTCAAATTTAGACTAAATTTAAAGGACGGCCGATGAAAATCGAAATTTTATCAAGCAAAATCCACCGCGCGCGCGTGACGGACGCCAACCTAAACTACGTGGGCTCCATTACGATCGGACCCGAGCTCATCGAGGCTGCGGGGCTTTGCGAATACCAAAAAGTCGAAATACTAAACGTCAATAACGGCGAGCGCTTCGCTACATACGTGATCCGCG
Source organism: uncultured Campylobacter sp. (assembly GCF_938045535.1). GTDB lineage: Bacteria > Campylobacterota > Campylobacteria > Campylobacterales > Campylobacteraceae > Campylobacter_B. Next base: position 27,937 of record NZ_CALIMQ010000004.1, read on the forward strand.
GTGAGAAAAAGGGCGAGATCTGCCTAAACGGCGCAGCTGCGCGCAAAGTCTGCGTCGGCGACGTCGTCATCATCGTGGCCTACGCTCAGATGAGCGCCAAAAAAGCGAAAAATTTCGAGCCAAAAATCGTGCAGGTAAACGAAAAAAACGAAATAACGGAGTAAAGATGTTTGAAGGAATGGATTTTTCGAAAATGGGGCAGATGCTCGATCAGATGCAGGCCAAGGCTAAGCAGATCGAGGAGGAGAATGCGCGCAAGGAATTTACCGTAAAATCGGGCGCGGGCATGGTCGCCATCAGGCTAAACGGCGCGGGCGAGGTGCTCGATCTAAGCATCGACGACAGCCTTTTTAACGACAAAGAGAGCTTGCAGATCCTGCTAATCTCGGCGATAGGCGACGCGATAAAACTTGTCGAAAACGAAAAGAAAGGCGCCGCAGCGTCCATGCTAGGAGGGCTCGGCGGATTGGGTGATCTGCTTGGCAATAAGGGCTAAGCGTAGTTCAAAAATGGTGAAAATAGGCTTTTTAGAGAGGGCGACTACTTCCCGCCTAGCGAGCGGTTTGGATTCTACGGAGCGAGCGGCTTCTACAGCGAACTAAATGAAGCCCGATTTTATAAGGCGGCGTTAAATTTAGATTTTGTGGCGATACGGTTTGCATAAAGCACGGCTCGCTTGATTTGACGCGAGGTTATTAAATTTTAACCTTAGCAAATCAGTCAAATTTAACGGGCGGCACGAGGGCAAATTCTAAAATTTCGGCGAGCTGCTACGCTGCAGCGCAAAGTAAAATTTAACTCGCACGGCTTAAATGCAAAGCGGGCGAGCCGTTGCGCGACATCCGCGAGCAAATCGAGCGTAAGATGCGGCTAAAAAAAGCGGAGCATCCTTCGCCTCGCGCACTGCGTAAAGCTAGGGAAATTAAAATTTAAAATTTTAAGCGGCATGATTACTTCTACGCGACGTACAAACGGCTTGCGACAGCAAAGTCTAAGCTGCGCGACGAAAAGGCATTCGAAGGGCGCGAATTTGCATTCGTCAAGGGCGCGCCCAAGCAGAGCAAATCAAAACCGCAAGGTAGGATCGATGGATATTTTAGAAAAATTTAAAGACTACTTGAAGCACAACGAGCTGAAGGCGCCGAGCTTTCATCCGTACTTCGAGGAGGCACTCAATTACATGCTGCAAGCGGGCGGCAAGCACTTTCGCGCGCAGCTGCTGCTAGGCGTCGTCTCGACGGTGGATGAGCGGCGCTTTGAGGGCGCGCTGGCGATCGCGATGGCGCTTGAGATGATCCACACCTACTCGCTCATACACGACGATCTGCCCGCGATGGACGATGCGGATCTGCGTCGCGGGCGGCCAAGCCTGCATAAAAAATACGACGAGGTCACAGCGATTTTGGTGGGCGACGCGCTAAATACCGACGCGTTTTTGATCGCCGCGAGCGCGAACCTAAGCGACGAGATTAAGATAAAATGTATTAAAACTCTAGCGCGAAACGCAGGCAGTAGCGGCATGGTGCTCGGTCAGGCGATCGATTGCCGTTTTGAAAACAGCCCACTAAAACAAAGCGAGCTTGAGTTTTTGCATCTGCACAAAACGGGCGCGCTCATCGCCGCAGCGTTTGAGCTAGGCGCCATAATCGGCGGGTTAAAGGATGAGCTTTCGCATGAGCTTTATAAGATCGGGCTGAAGCTAGGTCTCATATTTCAGATCGAGGATGATATCATCGACGCCACGGGCGACGAGGCAAGCGCAGGCAAACCCGTAGGGGCGGACGGCGCGAAAAATTCCTTCGTAAATTTACTAGGTCTTGCGGGCGCTAGAAGCTACAAGCAGCGCCTAATAGACGAGGTAAGCGGCGCGATGAGCGGCTATGACGAAAGCCTACGCGATTTGGTTTTAAATTTGATAGAAAAATACCTGAAAGGATGAAAAATGTCGAGCGAGCAGCTAAGTAAAATTTCAAACACGATCAAATTTCTAAGCGCGGATATGATCCAAAGCGCTAACTCGGGCCATCCCGGCACGCCGATGGGGCTAAGCGACGTAATGAGCGTCTTTATGAGCAAGGTCCGCCACAATCCCAAAAATCCCGCGTGGCTGAACCGCGACCGCGTCGTATTCTCAGGCGGGCACGCAAGCGCGCTGGTGTATAGTTACCTCTACCTTAGCGGATATGATTTGAGCATGGACGATCTCAAAAGCTTCAGGCGCCTGCACTCCAAAACCCCGGGCCACCCGGAGATCACTACCCCGGGCGTCGAGATCGCTACCGGACCGCTCGGACAGGGCGTCGCAAACGCAGTCGGATTTGCGATGGCCGCAAAATACGCCGCATATCTGCTCAACGAGGAGGGCAACGAGATCATCGATCACCGCGTCTATTGCTTCTGCGGCGACGGCGATCTGCAGGAGGGCATCAGCTACGAAGCGTGCGCGCTTGCGGGCAGACACAACCTCGACAATCTTACGATAATTTATGATTCTAACGGCATCACGATCGACGGTAGCACCGATATCGCATGGTTTGAGGACGTAAAGGTGCGATTTGAAGCGCAAGGCTTCGAGGTCGCGCGCATCGACGGGCATAATTTCGATCAGATAGAATTCGTCCTTGACGAGGTCAAAAACAAAACCAAACCCTACCTCATCATCGCAAACACCACGATCGGCAAGGGCGCACTAGAGCTTGAGGGCAGGGCTAAGACGCACGGCGCTCCGCTTGGAGAGGAGCTGCTTGCGCGCGCTAAGCAAAGTCTAGGCTTTGATCCCGCCCAAAGCTTCGTCGTAAGCGAGGACGTGCTTTTTGAAACGCGCGCTGCAGTCGAAAAGGGCGATTTGGAAGAGCGGCTTTGGAAGGAGAAGCTCGCAAAGCTAAGCGATGAAAAAAGAGCGCTTCTAAACGAGCTTTTAAATCCCGATTTTAGCAAGATAGAATTTCCCGATTTTAGCGGGCTTAAGGTCGCTACGCGCGATAGCAACGGTAAAATTTTAAACGCTATCGCAAACGCAGTGCCCGGCTTTTTAGGCGGAAGCGCCGATTTGGCGGCGTCTAATAAGACCGAGCTAAAAGGCGGTGGCGACTTTCCGTGCGGCAAAAATTTACACTTCGGCATCCGCGAGCACGCGATGGCGGCGATCGGCAACGCCTTTGCTAGATACGGGCTTTTCATCCCGTTCAGCGCGACGTTTTTTATCTTTAGCGACTATCTAAAAACGGGCGCGCGACTCGCGGCGCTGATGGGCTTGCGCCACTATTTCGTCTTCACGCACGACAGCATCGGCGTGGGCGAGGACGGGCCGACGCACGAGCCTATCGAGCAGCTTAGCACCTTCCGCGCAATGCCCGGCTTCTACACCTTCCGCCCCGCAGACGGTAACGAAAACGTAAAATGCTGGCGCGCGGCGCTCACTCTAAATGCCCCCGCGGCGTTCGTCTGCTCGCGCCAAGGGCTTGAGCCGCTGCCTAAGGCGGTTTTGGGCGACGTGCAAAACGGCGCGTATCTGCTAAGGCAGAGCAAAGAGGCGCAGATCACGCTCATCGCAAGCGGCAGCGAAGTCTCGCTCTGCCTAAAAGCGGCGGCGATCCTACAAGAGCAAGGCATCGGCGCAAACGTCGTAAGCGCGCCGTGCTTCGAGCTTTTGTGCGAGCAGGATGCTGATTATCTGACGCAAATCCTAGAGCCGCAAACTAAAATTTTAGCCGTCGAGGCTGCAAGCGCGCTTGAATGGTATAAATTTGCAGACGCGGTACACGGCATGCAAAGCTTCGGCGAGAGCGGCAACGCGAGCGAGCTGTTTAAGCTTTTCGGCTTCACCGACGTCGCGATCGCAAAAGAAGCAAGGGGGCTTTTAGAGCAGTAGCGGAAAGGGTAAAATTTGAGCGAAAAAATCAAAATTTCGTATTTAGACGGATTTATAAAATTTATGGGTTAAAAGCCCGCACGAAAAATGCGGACGAGCTAGGCGGGAGTGGTAAAATTCCCGCGCTGTGGGCGAAATTTATGAAAGAGTGCTATGACGGGCAGAGCGAGATTTACGGCATCTATTACGATTACGAAAACGGCGCCGACGGACTTTACGATATCTTTATCGGCACCAAAGCGCCCCGCAGCGACGAAGCCTTGGAGATCAAAAGCGGCAAATACGCCGTTTTTAGTTTCCCAAATGAGCCGCAAAACGTAGCAAAATTTTGGAGCAAAATTTGGAGCTTTTTTGAGGTGGGCGAACTAAAAAGAGCGTTTGGAACGGATTTTGAATTTTACGGCGGAGACGAGATCAAAATTTTTATCTCGGTTTTGTAGGGCGGCGCATGAAATTTATAAACGGCGAGTGATTTTTCGCCGCCGCGACGATATGCTTTTGCGTAAAATTTCATCCATAAAGCGGTAAAATTCCGTGCCCAAAACTATGCGCGAAAGCAAATTTTATGCCCAAAGCCGCGCCGGGTCGTACCTTAAGCCATAGATTTAAAACGAAATCTAAATTTGCGCCGTTAAATTTCAACCCCCGCCCGCAAAATCAGGCAAAATTTCGCGCGGAATTTCATTTTTAAATCTGTTATTAAGCCATTTTTGGCTTAAATTACATTTTCATTCGGGTAGATGTCCGAGCGGTCGAAGGAGCGCGCCTCGAAAGCGCGTAAGGCGTCAGCCTTCTGGGGTTCGAATCCCTATCTACCCGCCATTCATTCGAATTTCACCCAACACTCGGGAGCTAGATGAGCAATAAACTCCTTTCAATGAGCCTGCAAGAGCTGTGGCGGCTCTTTCCGATACGTCTCGTGCCGCACGATCCGCGCTGGGGCGAATACTTTAGGCAGGAGCGCGAAATTCTGCGCGACCTGCTGCAAGATCATGGCGAGATCAAGATCCACCATATCGGCAGCACCGCGGTAAGCGGGATCTGTGCGAAGCCGATCGTAGATATTTTGATCGAGTGCTCGGATATTGCCGCCGCCAAGCAGCGCCTGATAGAGGCGGGCTATCTGCTAATGAACGAAAGCGAGAGCCGCTGCAGCCTAAATAAGGGCTACACCGAAGCGGGGTTTGCCGAGCGCGTTTTTCATGTGCATCTGCGAAATTTCGGCGATACAGATGAGACATTTTTTAGAGATTTTTTGCGGGCGAATGCGGATATCGCCGCGCAGTACGAGGCGCTTAAATTAGAGCTTTGCAAGCGCTTCGAGTTCGACCGCGACGCCTATACTGCGGCGAAAAGCGAATTTGTGCTTAAATTTACGCGCATCGCTAAAGAAAATTCGAAATAACCATGCAAATTTATCATCTGTGCAAGAAGTCTCTTGCGCAGAATTTTTATTAAGAATTTGGCGTTTAAAATGGTTTCGGATCATACCGCGCATGGGGCTTTCACGTAGAATTTTAATCGCGGCTTGGAATTTTATCGCGTATCTTTTCACTTCATTTAAGCCGGTACGGCATCGATTTGGTTTTACTTTCCTTAATTTTATCGCGCGCCTCCGCGCCCCTGCGTCCTTCAAAATTCCATACCTGCAATCGATTTGAGCACTTGTATATCGCGCTGCTAGAAGCTAGGCCATGGAAAAGTTGAGTTCTATCACTAGCGTATATCCTTCTCTGAGGTCTGCGCACAGATCGCGCTATCTGACAGGCGTATCAAATCATCTATAAAATGGCTGCTCTTTGCCGCGGCTGTCGTAAAATTTCGCCGCCGATATGTATCGCCAAGAGCGATAAAAATGGCTAAATTTTATAAACGAAACGGGCGGATAGCGCCGCACCTTACAGGCTAATTTCTATAAATTTTGACCGTAATTTCAAATTTAAGAGGCGGCCGTCCAGCTATCGACAGATAAAATTTTACAAATCCAGCTAGCGGCAAAGTCGTCCATAAAATGCGCCGTATCATTGCATCACACCAAGGCTAAGGCTCATACCCGCGCTTCTATGCAAATTTAAATTTAAAAGCCTATGCGCCGCAAATTTTAAATATCTCGCTAAAACATCGGCTCATATACTCGCTAAATTTAAAGCTGCAAAATTTTAAATTCCTCGCCGCTAACCAGCCGCGTAAATTCCACGCCGAGCGCTTAAATTTAATGATCGCTCTTTAGCCCCGCGCCGCAAAGCGGGATGATGCTATCTCCTTGCAGATCGCAGCTTTCTTTGTAGCGCAGATATGCCGCGTAGGTAGCCGCGGTCGTGTGCTCGACGTAAAATCCGCCGCGCGCAAGAGCCGCTCTAGCAGGCAGTATGTCGCTCTCGCTCGCTAAGATCACCTCGCGCTCGCCCGCGTAGCTAGAGCCGAGAATTTCGCCCGCACGCATCGGTCTTGCAATCGCGATGCCCTCCGCCAGCGTCGGCTGCGGTTCTATCATACGCGCCGCACCTTTAGCGTCAAAAAGCGGAGCGCAACGCTCGCCCTGAACGATGAAAATTTTTGGCAGCGCCTCGATAAGACCGCCCTCATATAGCTCGCCCAGCGCCGCTTGAGCGCCCAGCAGCAGCGTACCGTTGCCCACGGGGATGAAGATATTGCGCGGCACCCTGCCCAGCTGCTCGTAGATCTCATAAACGTAGCTCTTCGTGCCCTCGTAAAAGATCGGATTATAAACGTGGTTAGCGTAATAAATTTGATCATCCGCGGCCTTTTTGCGGCACGCATCCGCCGTTTCGTCGCGGCTGCCGTCAGACACCGTGACGTGCGCGCCGTGGCTTTTAATCATATCGATCTTTTTAGGCGACGTGCCCTTCGGAACGTAAATTTCGCACTCGATGCCCGCGCGAGCGCAGTACGCCGCCACGGCATTGCCCGCGTTGCCGCTGGAGTCTTGCAGGACTTTTTTTACGCCGATATTTTTGGCGTGCAGCACCAAAACCGCCGCGCCGCGGTCTTTGAACGAAAGCGTAGGCATCGCGTAATCGAGCTTGAGGTAAAGTTCTTCGCCGAATTTCACGCTCGCCGTAAGCCCCTCGCCCATCGAAATTTCTCTAAATTTAGCCGTGTCGATACCCATAAACCTGCGGTATCTAAAGATGTTAAACTCGCTTTGATCTACGAGCGCAGGGTTAAATTTGAGCGCATCGGAGTTTAGCTTATACAGCCCGCCGCAGCCGCATTTATAGCTCAAAGTATCGATGGCCGCGTGCTTACCGCAGCCCGTGCAGATGAAATCGCTCATTTTCGCTCCTATTTTCTTTCTTTGATTTTTGCGACGGCCTCGATCTCTACGAGGCAACCGAAGTGTAGAGCCGTAGTCGGCACCACGACGCGAGCGGGCTTGTGCGCGCCGAAAAACAGCGCATACTGCTCGTCGATCACGTCCCAGTTCGCGACATCGGGTGTATAGACGCGGCACATCCGCACGTCGCCTTTATCCGCACCTGCGGCGGCGAGCACTGCCGCAACGTTGCTTAGAGCCTGCGCGGTTTGCTCAGCAAGACCCTCCGGGATGGCTTCCGTGTGCGGATCCACGCTTAGCTGCCCCGAGACATAGAGCGTACCGTCGTCATCTAGGATGCCCGGCGCATAATGCGCCTTTTTCGGCGCGAAGCCAGTTGGATAAATCTCTTTCATTTAAGCTCCTTTGCATATAAAATTTTATATAATTTTACTCTAAATTTATTAAAAATATATAACTATTTCTATAAATTCGCAAAAATTTTAAAATT
>NZ_CALIMQ010000005.1 GCF_938045535.1 uncultured Campylobacter sp.
CGCCCTAAATTTAAGGATAAATTTAAAACTCTAAGTTTAAAATTTTGCCGTAGCGGGGTGGAGCGCAGAAGTGAAATTTCGCATAAAAGCGGCGCCAAATTTCAGCGCACGGAAGTTAAATTCCAAGGCATAAATTTGCTACGTAGAATTTTCAAGGCTCGATACAAAGCGTTATTGGCGCGAGGCTTAAGATCGGTATAAATTTGCTACGTAAAATTTCAAAGCGGGATTTCCTAGCTAAATTTTTTAAAAGCAAATTTCAGTAAAATTTCACGACGCGGAATTTCAAATTAAAATTTTGCAAATTAAATTCCGCAAAGTAAGTTTTAAAGGAAATCTGCTCGCAAGCAAACCCCACAAATCAAATCATCGGAGCAAAAATGAGATATATTTTCGGGCCCGTGACCTCGCGCAGGTTCGGGCGCAGCCTCGGCATCGATCTGAGCCCACAGAGCAAGCAGTGCAACTTCAACTGCGTCTATTGCGAGCTGGGCGCGGGCAAGCCGGTAAGCGCGATGAGCGAGCCCTGTGAGATCGGCCCGGTCATCGCCGAGCTGAAAACCGCGCTACAAAGCCACGCGGGCATTGACGTCATCACGATCACGGCGAACGGCGAGCCTACGCTGCATCCGCGCTTTGCAGAGCTCGTGGGCGCGCTAAAGGCGCTGCATCTGCCGCAGAAGCTGCTCGTTTTGTCAAACGGCTCACTCGTCCGTGAAAACAGCGCGGCACTAATGAAGCTTGATATCTGCAAATTTTCGCTAGATAGCGTGCTTGCGAAAAGCTTTCGCAAGGTGGACGGCCCGCACGCAGGCATTGGCGCCGAGGATATCGTAAGCGCGATTGCAGATTTTGCGCGCGAGTTTCGCGGCGAGCTTGATATCGAAATCCTAGTCGTGCGCGGCATCAACGATACGCAAGAGGACTTTGTGGCGCTGAATGCGGCTTTAGCTCGCATCAACCCGCATCGCGTCGATCTCGGCACGATCGATCGCCCGCCCGCATATCGCGTGCAGGGTGTGAGCGAGGCACAGCTGCGCTACCTAGCCACTTTCATCGAAAATCAAAACGTAAATATCATCGCTGCGCCCAAATACGCAAGCGAGCGGCTGAGCTTTAGCGAGGATGAAATTTTGCGCACTCTTTCGCGCCGTCCGCAGCGCACGAGCGACGTGGAGGCGATGTTTGACGAAGCGAGCGCGCAGCTTTTAAAGCGCCTTGTGGATGCAGGCAAGGTCGTTTTCAGAGACGGTTTTTACGAGATCGCAAAAGGCTAGGGCGTTAAAATTTTAAAAGCTTTTTCGCGGCGCAGCGCGGCAAAAAGCGGCTTGCATTTTGGCGTCATCGCAGGCGGTGCCCGCCGTACGCAAGCTAGAGAGGCGGCGCAAAGACAGCGCGTTTAAATTTAATGCCGAAGTTGCGTTGCTATAGATAGAGCGCCTACCGCGCGAGCTAAAGGCGGTGCAATGCTAGCTAGCGTTAAATTTAGCGCCGAGTTAGCCCCTGCCGCAAAGATGCTAGCATACTCGGTTTAGGAAACGATCCTGCCGCGGCGTGCGTTGGTCTTTAATAGGCTAAGCGGTGCTTAAAAGCGCCGTTAAATTATGAAATTTATGCACGCGTCGCAAAGATACAGACCCCAAACGGCGCTTTTTGGGTGCCAGTGGATTATTGAAGCAGACCGAATGGATAGCAAAAGTGGGCTTGGATCCGCGGGAGATCGCGAATGTATGCCTTAAATTTAGCCCGCTTACCGTGCTTGCTTGGGCTTTTTGCGTTCATTTTGGCGGATTTTAATCGTCCGCGCGCCAAATGCGCGCTTATGCACGATACCTGCGTGTTAAAATACCTGCGATCGGAAATGCATAAACACCGTGAAATTTTATCGCATACTTCGGTTTTTAAATTTAAAATTTAGCCCGCAAAATTTGATTGCGCCGAAATTTTGGCGCAGATCGCGCTAAAACTCCGCGTCATAAATCGCCGCGGCTGATAAAATTTAATTCGCGCCGTTTTGTCGCGATAAAATTCTATGGAATTTTTTGAATGGTGGCTGCAAAATTTCAAACCGTTGCGCGCTTTGCGGCGACGCTAAAATTTTGACGCGATAGAATTTTGCAGCGAAATTTTACACCGCTTGGCGTATCCGCTAGAGAGTGTTTGGGCGATAAAATTTTACGGCAGAGCTGCGGGCAAAATTCTAAATCCAAAGTAAAATTTCGCCCGTTAAGCTTACTGCGCGACTACTTTGTCGATCCAGTCAAAAAGCTCCTTTAGATCGTAATCGCCGCCGTGTCCTTGCCCCCAAGGCACCGCAAAATCGACGTTCTTGCCTGCATTTTGCAAGCTAAGCGCCAAAATAGCGGGGATCGCAAGCGCCGTATCGCGATCACTCGCGCCGTGGCGGATGCGGTAGTACTTCGCGCCGTTTTCGTTGCGCACGAAGCTCATCGCATCCATCATCTCCACGAGCTGCGCACCTGCGATTAGCACCCCTTTGGCGGGGTCATTCATCGCGCCAAAATCCGTAAAATGCGCCGCGTTAAATTTGGCGCCGCCGAACAGCTCGTTTTCGGGATTTTCAAGCGCAAAGCCGTCAAATGCGGGCGGGGTCTTGGCGCGCGGCTCGGCAGTCGCGTAGCCTCAAAAAAGCATATGCGATTGGGGTGCATCATCTTTGATCTTTGCAGCGAGGTATAGGGGCTCCTTCGCGCGCGGGCTTTGCGGCGCTTTGATTTGCGCCTTTTTTGGAATTTGCTTTTAGATCTCCGCCGCTAGAATTTTCGCCGCGCTCGTTAAATCCCGCCGCATCAAGCCCGCTAAAATCCATCTTTTCATATTCGCTCTGCGCGCCGAATATCCACTCATACGCCGCGTCCGCGTGCTTCAGATTTGTGATCGGGCAGTATAGCGACGCCGCGTAAATTTTATCGCTCGCCTTTGCAGCGCCCAGTTCCTGCAGATATGGCTCATACGCGGCCTCGTCCCCGCTCGCGCCCAAAAGCGCCGAGAGTGCTCCGCCCGCGCTCGTGCCATTTGAGACGATCCTGTTTGCGTCCCCCGGCATCGCCGCGTCGTTAAATTTCAGATACCGCACGGCGGCTTTTAGATCTACGATCGCTGCGGGCGCCTTGCCGATATAATCGCCGGTTGCGCCTTTTAACGTGCGTCCGCGCGCTGCGGGTGCGGCTACGACGTAACCGCGCGAAAGCGCCGTAGCGATCGCGTTTGGCTTGCCGCTTGCGTCTATTTTGACCTCGTCCGCTTCGCCGGGCATGTAGCCGCCTACGCCGTTGGGTAAAAATATCGGCGCGCTTGCGGCGTCAAATTTACCGCTCTTGCGTCCCTCAAAATACTGCTGCGGGATGAAGATATTCATGCTCTGATAGTGCGCGCTTACGGGTTTTGCGACGTAGATTATGTTTTTGTAGGCGCGAAATTTTATCTTTTTGCCGCCTACGATCACGCTTTCTTGCGTGAAATTTGCGGCGTTAAATTTCAGATCTATTTGCGCGCTCTGTGCCGCAGCCTCGGCGTTTAGGCTTAGCACGCTGCAAAGTATCGCGGCAGCGCCTAAAGCAAGGGATTTCTTACTCATTGAAGTATCCTTTATATTTTAATATTGCCGCTTTTTAGCCCTTTAAGTAGCTTAGTGACAAAGCTAATTTTAGCAAAACTCGGCGAATACTTAAATCCGCTGCGCGCCTAAATTTTGAAATTTAAACGCAAAGGCATCTGCAAGTTGAAAGGAATTTTAAACTCGAAGTGTTATTTTAGTGGGCATTTGCGATCCGCCGCCGTAAATCCGGCTGCATTAAATTCCGCTCGCTAATTCATAAGCTTGAGCTGCGTTTCGAAGGCGGATTTGGGGTAGAGGCCGATGAGCTTTTTAGCCGCTTTGCCGTTTTTATCGTAGATCACCGACGTAGGGGTGCCGAAAATGCCGCCTACGATGGTTTCAAAGTATTTCACCGAGCTCGCGCCGCTGACGCTTGGGAATTTTATTCCCTTTTCGCGAGCGACCGCAGCATCTGCTTCTAGCCCCTTGCCGTCGCCTAGAATGCCGATAATCAGCGCGTCGCCGTTAGCTTGCAGCTCGTTTAGCGCGGGTACTTGGGCTTTGCACGCGCCGCAACTGCTAGTGTAGAAAAACAGCACGAGTGGCTTGTCGTTGCCCTCGATCTTTAGTGTGCGCTCGGAGGGGTCGAACTTGGAGGCGAGCGAGGTGCCGTCGCTGCTTAGATGGTGCTTCCATCCGTC
>NZ_CALIMQ010000006.1 GCF_938045535.1 uncultured Campylobacter sp.
AACTCATGTCGATGACCAGGAATTAGCTTATCAGTTCGCTTGATCCACGCTTCAACCTCAATTTTATTAAAAACATCGTTTACCAAATTTGATCCTTTTTATAAAATTTCCTAGCAAATTCAATCTCGGTCAGTATCGTTTGATACTGAATTTTATGAATTTACAAATTTAAACTCGCTATTGCTTTTAAATTCAAGCAACAAGTAAATTTAAATTTGCAAATTTAATATTTGGATCTGTTTGATCTGAATTAGTCCTCGGTTAAATCTAAATAGCATAGCAGTCTTTTTTATACCACAGCTTGTTAATTGTTTAATCCCCTATACCCACACCCAAGCTAGCCCTGAATATGTTTTTAGCGCCTCAAACTTTCTCATTTTTTTATCCTTTATCAAAAAATTGTTATTTACTTAAATTTTTATTTATATCTATATTAAAGACTGTAAAAATATAATCTCTTACCTTATCGTAATTTTCTTCATTGAAAGAAAATATATGTATAGAATAAAGTCTTTCGTTATTTCGCCTATAATCAGACCAATGTATGTCTTCTGCGTATTCAAGATTTATTTGAAATTTTGGAAATATTTTCCAAAAATTTTTAAAACTTTTATTTTCATATCTATAAATTACCAAAAAAACTATAATTTCTAAAAATTCCGCAAACAATAATATAAATATTAAAAGTAATACACCTATTAAAGATATGCCAAAAGTTCCTTTAATAAAGCTAATTATGAAAAAACTAACCAAAAATACCTTACCAAAAATAGTTGAAAATATCATATCTAAAAACCAATTTGCTTTAAAAGTTGTGTCTTTGTTAAATATTATATCTTCACTGCTAATTTCTTTAAAATTTTGATCATAATATGCAACTTTTGAATTATAAAAATAGGTATATTTTTTCTTTAAATTTATAATATTAAAACAATCAAATATCAAAAATACAACTATTGCAAAGCCAAATTTTATTATCGTTCGTTTTGTGTCATCAAAATCTAAAATACCGCTTTCAAAATCGTCTAAGCAACTAATGCAAAACCCAGAAGCAGTAATCCAAAATATTAAAATAATCAAATAGTGTAAAATTAAAGGAAAACCAGAATAATCACGCAAAACTAGCGGTTCTTTGTCGTAGTCCCTAGTCCTTTCTTTTCTTGGCACAGAGCTGGCTTCAAATTTATCCAAATCAAGCTCTCTATAAACGGAATTTCGATGCATTCTATACGAAAGGAGATTAAAATTTTATAAAACGACAAGTGAAATTTCGGTTTTGCCGCTGCGACAAGCTGCAGGTTGATCTGCGATTTTCAAACGCAAAAAAAGCGCTTAAAAGCCTCGTGAGCCGAAGTGGAATTTAGACGCAACGGCGGCGTTCTGCTTTGCAATTTGAGTTAAAATTTGATATGATTGTGCGAAATTTATATTGAACGGCTTTTCAAAATGAATAAATTTATAACCCAAAAAATAGGCGCACTCGCGGGTTTTAGCGATGAAATTTTAAAAATTTTAGCATCGTTTGACGCGGATGTTTCGGACGCCAGGCTCGCTTTGCAAATTTCAAAAAATGCTCCCCTCACAGATAAAATTTTAGATTTAGCCTTTTGCGGTTTGTCTAAATTTAGCGCCGAAGGGCTTGCGGGGCAAAATTTCGCTACTGCAGATGAGCGGTGCGATCTACAAGGCGCGGAGCCTATAAAGTATGGCTTGCAAGACGCCGCAGACGAGTGGCGGCAAAACGAGTGTATCTCGAGCGAGCAAAAAGGTGCAGACTTAGCAGGGCGGGGCGATAGTCTCAAATTTAATCACTCAAATGACGCAAGCGGCGCGAACTACAGCGACGAGAATTTTAAATTTAACCCCTCGCAGGCCGCGAGCGATACACAGCGGCAAAATCAGCACGCCGCTGCGAGAGCTGATTGCACGCTAGGTTCGGGTGTTTCTGCGCAAGCCGAACGAGTGCATGGGCGAGAGCCGATACAAGCGCAGCAGCAAAAACAGGAGCAAGAATGTGGGAGAGCGCAGGAGCAGGGACAAGAGCAGGGCGCCGCGGCACTAAAAACGCTAAATTTACAGCGAGCGTTTGAGCTTTACGGGCGCGAGCAGATGCGGGCGTTTTTTCTATTCGCGGTATTTGACGAGATGCTAAAGCCGAGCCTGCAGGCGTATCGCATCGATCGCGAAAAGCTCACGCAGGTCTCGCTGCTGCGAAATCTGCTTATGTTTTCGTGGATCAAATCCTACCCGCAGATTGAGCAAAGTATCCTCTCAAGCGTGATTTTAGTGGAGTTCGGGCGGGTTTTTATCGACGAGCAGGTGTGCGCGGCGGGCAAGACGGAGGAATTTTACCATGCCATCAAAGGCTCGATCTTTCCGCAGGATTTTACCGACGTGGAGATGAAATTTAGCGGCACGAACCGCGAGAGCGTCTCGCACGCGCTATTTGCGCATTTCGGGCTAGAGCAGATCGCGCAGGACGCGCTGTATTCAAACGCCCCCGACGACGCGCCTTTTGAGAACAAATCCCGCTACGCGATGCTAAAAATCGCCAAAACCGCGGTCAATATCTACCATCACTTCGACGAGCTTAGCATCGACAACGCTTTAAATTTACTAGTCGAGTTCGGCTTCGAGCAGGAGGCGTTTTTAGAGGCGAAAGGCGAAATTTCGATATGAAAGAGTTCCTGCGCGCCTTTAACTTGGGCGTATTTGAAAAGGATCTTAGCGGCGAGCAAAAGGAGCTCGTGCGCAACCTCCTAAATATCGGCGCTATCAGCGCGCACAAGGGCAAGCTCTACCTAAACGACGGCTATGTTTTCGGCAGGCTCGACATCGCGCGTGACGGCACGGGCTATCTGCAAAGCTTTGACGACCGCTTCAAAGCAGATCTTATCATCGAAAACAGATATCTAAGCGGCGTGCATCTGGGCGATCTGATCCTAGCAAAAATTTTAAGCTCAAGAAAGTCCCGCCTGCACGCAAAGGTGCTGATGTGCGTCAAGCCCGCATTTTTAACGAGCGTGGTTTATACCAAAAGCTTCGGGCGCGAAATTTTAGGCGTGAACGTCAAAACCGGCCTCGCAAATCCGCTCAAAGCCACGCAAAAATCGCTAAAGCAGCTGCCCGCAAACACCCTTTTAAAGATTGATAATCTAACGAACGAGATTACCGAGGTGATCGGAAACTTATCCGATCCCTTCGTCGATGAGAAAATTTCTTTAGCGATCTACGATAAGAACGACGAATTTAACGAAGCGTGCAAGCAGCAAGCCGCGAGCTTCGGCAGAGAAGTGGACGAGGCGCTGTATCCGCAGCGCGTGGATTTACAGCATCTGCCCTTTTGCACCATCGATCCCATCGACGCCAAGGACTTCGACGACGCGATCTATTTTGACGTAAAAGAGCGCACGCTTTACGTCGCGATCGCCGATGTGAGCGAATACGTGAGCGAATACTCGCCGATCGATAAGGAGGCAAAATTTCGCGGCTTTTCGATCTACTTCCCGCACCGATCCGTGCCGATGCTACCGCGCGAGCTTAGCGAAAACATCTGCTCGCTGATGCCTGATCTGCCGAGGCTAGCCTTTGTTTTTAAAATCTCTTTGGATGAAAATTTGAACCCGCAAAAAGAGGAGCTTTTCGAAGCGATTATAAGATCAAAGCGCCGCTACGATTACGACGAGGTCGATGAAATTTTACGCACCCGCAAGGCGTGCGAGCCTGAAATTTTAAGCTGGCTCTTGCCGCTTAATGAAATTTGCGAGTGCCTGCGCCGCGCGAGGCTGAAGCGCGGATTTGATTTCCGCACCAAGGAACTTCGCATCACGCTTGATGAGCACGGCCTAATAAGCTCCACTCGCTTTGAGACCGACACCCCGTCGCACAAACTCATCGAGGATTGTATGCTGCTAGCCAACAAAGCCGCTGCGGCGCGCATCGAGCGGGGCGTTTTTAGAAATCACGGCTCGGCGGAGCTTAAAAAAATTTACGCGCTGATTGACGATCTAGCGCTGTTTGGCATCGACGCGCCGTATCAGAGCAACCTTGCTAAGATGATCGGCGAAATCCAAGCGCAAGCCGATGCCATGGGGATCCGCGAGGAGGTCGATAAGCTCATCATCAAGGCTCAAAAGCGCGCCGAGTACGGATCCGAATCGCGCGGGCATTTCGGGCTCGGATTTGATAACTACACGCACTTCACGAGCCCGATCAGACGCTATTCCGATCTCATTTTGCACCGCTTGCTAAAGGCGCAGATGAGGGGAGATGAAAAATTTTATAATTACCTGCTTTTAAACATTGACGCGACGTGCGCGCGGTTAAACGAGCTAGAGCGCGAGGCGGATAAGGTCGCGTTTGATTTTATGGACCGAAAATTTGCGCGCTGGGCTGCGGAACGCTTAGGCAAAAAATTCCGCTGTTATATCGACGAAAACGGAAATTCCGTCACCGCAAAGCTAGACGACAAGCTAAAGGGGGCTAAAATTTTAGTTTCAAATTTCGCCGGCGACATTTTAACGCCCGTGCTAGTCGAGCTTACGGACGCAAACATCGCTAGCGGAGTGATCTTAGGCAGGGTGGTAAAGAAAATCTGATGTATAGGAGAGAATTTGACGGGCTTATCGCAAGCGGTAGAGTGCCGAATTTCGTGCTTTTGCGCGGCGGAGACGATTTTTCAAACGAGCTTTACGCGCAGCGATTGAAGCAAATTTACGCCGCGGAAAATTTTTTGAGTTTGTATTTTTTGGAGTATGATTTTGAGCAGGCGCGAAGCTTCTTGGAGCCCTCGCTTTTCGGCGGCAGCAACACGCTTCACATCAAAACCGCCTCGCTCATCAAAAAAGGGGAGCTGCGAAGGCTCATCGCGCTGTGCAAGGCGGACGCGAATAACCATCTGATCTACGAGCTAAACGATAGCGAAATTTCTGTAAGCGCGGATTTTATCAAGGAATTTGAACGAAACGAAGTGAGGTTTTTCAGACCCTCGGGCATAAACGAAGCCATAGCGCTGCTTGCGCAAAAATGCGAGATGTGCGGGCTTTTTGCAAACACCGCCGCACTTAGCAGGATCTACGCCATCCACAACGAGAGCCTGAGCCTAAGCGCGAGCGAGATAGAAAAATTTGCAAGTCTGGGGCTTGAGCTTAGCCTGCAAAACGTAAATTTGATGGTTTATGGTCTTAGCGAGGTGAGCTACGACGAGCTTTTTGATAAAATTTTCAGCCTTTGCGACTTTCGCGTAGATTTTTACAAAATGGCTCTGGGCGGCGGATACAACGAGATGGAGCTGATAAATTATTTCTACCGCCTGATTTATAGAATTTTTCGCCTGCATGCTTACGTGAAAATAAACGGCAGATTTGATTTTAAGGCGGTTTTAGGCTATCAGCCGCCACCTTCCGTGGCCGCACAGATGCAGCGCTACGCCACTAGCTTTTCTACGCGGACGTTTTATAAAATTTTCGCTCACTTAAACGATTTGGAATTTGAACTCAAAAGCGAGAAGAACGCGGCGAAGGACGAGCTTTTGCTCGCGTCGTTTTTGAGGTTGCAGCACATGCTGTTAAGTTCGCTCGGGCAAAAAGCAAATATTAAGTGAAATTTTAGTAATATCTCTTCGCATTTTTTGCAAAATCCTTGCCCGCAGACACCGTTTGCGAGCTAAAATCCATAAGGAGAATTTATGAGAAACTACGAGGTTTTATTCATCGTTAAGCCCACGCTTACCGACGATGAAGTTAAAACAAAAGTCGATTTCGTCAAAGAAATCATAACCAAAAACGGCGGAGAAATCGCTTCTGTGATCGAAATGGGCGCTAGAAAGCTAGCCTATAAGATCGATAAATATGAGCGCGGAGTTTATTTCGTAATCTATTTTAAAGCCGAGCCGAACTTGATCTCCGAGCTTGTTAGAAATCTGCGCATCAACGAAGATATCATTAGATTTTTGACCGTCAAATATGAGACTAAGCGCGAAATTTCCGCTTGGGATAAGCTAAGCAAAGGCATCAAACTAAGCCCTGCGAAAAAAGAGCGCGAGCCAAAAGCGCCGGTAGAGCCAAAAGAGCCTGAAGAAGCAGCCAAAGAGGGCGAATAAAGGATAAAACATGTTCAATAAAGTAGTTTTGGTAGGTAATTTGACCCGAGATATCGAGCTTAGATATCTGCAAACGGGCACCGCCGTAGGTAAAACCGGCATTGCCGTCACACGCAGATATAATAGTTCAAACGGCGAGAAACGCGAAGAAACGTGCTTTATAGACATAGATTTTTTCGGTCGTACGGCCGAGATCGCAAATCAATACTTGCGAAAAGGCAGTAAAATTTTGATCGAAGGCCGCTTAAAGCTAGATCAGTGGCAAGATCAAAACGGACAGAACCGAAGCAAGCACTCCATCAGCGTAGATACGATGGAGATGCTAGGAAGCAATCAAGGTGGAAGCGGCGGCTATAATCAAGGCGGCAATTACGAGGGTGGCAATTATGGTGGAAGCTCCGGCGGCTATGGCGGAGGAAATTCTAACTATAGCGGCGGCGGTAATTACGGCGGCGGAAATAGCTATGCTAACAGACAAAACTCAAATTCTAGAGGTGCAAAAAACGATTACAACGCGCCTAAACAAAAAGAGCAGAGTTACGAAAGCACGATTCCGGAAGTCGACGTTGATGCCGATAAATACGATGACGGCAACGACACGATCCCATTTTAATTAAGGAAAAATCATGGCAGATAAGAGAAAATATACTAGAAAGTATTGCAAATTTACGGAAGCAAAGATCGAATTTATCGATTATAAGGACACGGCGCTGCTAAAGCACTGCCTAAGCGAGCGCTTTAAGATCATGCCGCGCCGCTTAACCGGCACCAGCAAAAAATATCAAGAAATGGTAGAAAAGGCTATCAAGCGCGCGCGCCAAGCAGCCCTTATACCTTACATCGTTGATCGCAAAGACGTGGTCGTAAATCCATTCGAAAATCTTTAAATTTTAGCGGCGTAGAGCCGCTAAAATTCTCTCATTTTAAATTCTAA
>NZ_CALIMQ010000007.1 GCF_938045535.1 uncultured Campylobacter sp.
TAATCTCTTGCAAGCACAACACATCGGGGTTAGCACTTTTCAGCCAGTCGGCAAATCCTTTCGATCGCAACGCGCGCGGACTGCTCGCGTATTTCGGCGAGGATAGCGAGCTGTGGAGCAACTACAAAAAAATTTTGCCCTTTGCGTAGGCGGTGAAATTTAGGGCGTGCGGTTAGAATTTGGCGTGTTCGCGGCTTTTTTTTGCGGAGCGGCGCACGCCGCGTATGTGCAGCGAACACGACGTAGCGAGCGCAAAAAACGTAGCGGCGAGCGGCTCGGCATAGTTGCGGGAAACAGAGCGTATGCCGCTCAAAGCGCGATAGAGAGCTGATAATGAAGCATGCGCCGCGAAATTTCGCAGGATGAATTTTACAAACGGTAATTCGCAAAATTCCGCATATTACGCCGCCGCAAATTCGGCAGGTATCGGCTAAGTGCGCCCGCCCGACGCTAAATTTTAAAATTTAAACCTAGCGGCGTGTATCGTAGCGCCGAAGCGCTCTTTGGCGCTACGCAAATTTTGAAATTTCGGCGGTAAATTTAGCCCGCCGGTAAACTAAACAAAACGGCGGGATCATACACGGCGACGCGCTACTGTTTAAATTTAGCTTGCAGGTGCGCTAAATCCTAGCCGCGACATGGTTTGCTTTAAATTTTATAAATACGGCTCGCTTTAAGTTTTAAACTGCTAGCACAACCTACAAAAATTTAGCGACATCCCTCCTGAAATTTGCATTACGCCGTGCCGCCTGTGCCGCATCGGCGCCGCGTCGCATGATTTACGCTAAAACGATATCGCACTTATCAAAAGCCGCTAAAGCACCGACGACGCGCTGTGCCATTTGTGCCGAATTGCGTAGCGCCATTTTTGAGGCACCGCTTGCGCCATAAAATTTTAACGCAGGTTTGTTCTAAATTTCATCGTATCGCGCAAAAAACCGTTGCGCGAGAAATTCTAGCGGCAGCTCGCTTTAAATTTACGCTTCTTGGCTAGTTTCTTTTAATCTCTCACCGCACTTTATTCTGTCGCTAAATTTTAAAATTTGCTCGAATTTTAGGAGTTTACCAGCTTTAAAAGCGCCTTTGAAATTCTTGCGATCTCATCTTGCATATGCCCGCCCGGATTTTGCTCAAACTCCGCTTTTGCGCCCGCGCTGCGGCATTTTGCGATGAAATTTCGCGCCGTCTCGCCACAGAGTGCTCCGCGCGGATTTTTCGGGTTCATCTCGGCCTCGCCCAAGGACGCATAGACGTGTGTCAGCCCCCTTTGCGGCGAGTGCGCGGCGACGAAGGCATCAAAGCCGCTAAACCAAAACGACGCCGAGACGCAGGCGATCTTTTGAAATTTATCGCTCGCAAACGCCGCATACGCGCTAAAAAGCCCTGCCAGCGAGTATCCCGCGCACGCTCGCCACGAAGGCTTTCCTGCGCCGAATACGTGCCGCTCGATACGCGGGATCAACTCGTTCGTAAATTTTTCCAAGTGCGCCGCGCCGCCGCCTGCGAAATCGCGCACCCCCTTAAACGGCGACTTTGCCGACCACGGGCTAAGCTTATCGCCCCACTGCGCCTCGTTTAGATAGATCGCCGCAAGCACGAAATCGGCGCCTCGCGAGACGAGCTCGTAAATTTCGCCCACACTGGCCGCGCTAAACTCCAAGGCGTGCAGGTAGATGATCGGCACGGCACTCAAGCAGGGCTCGGATAGGGGGTAGACTGTACGGATGCAAGAGGCTGCGCACGCGTGGCTGACGCAAAAGGCGGCGCGTGCGGGGCGAAAATTTCTACGCGCAGGCCGTTAAATTCCAAACTTTGCATCGCTGAACCTTTAAAAGTTATTAAAATTTAATAGAATTTTGTGTAAAATCACCGAATTTAACACTAGAGGAACTTAAAATTGGCTTTGATCGAGCTTATCGATGTTACGAAAAAATTCGGCTCCCACGTCGTTTTAGACGGCGTAAATTTCGCACTGGACGCTAACGAGCGCGTCGCCGTGATCGGCAAAAACGGCGGCGGCAAGTCCACGCTGATGAAGATAATTGCGGGTCTGTGCGAGACCGACGAGGGGCGCGTGATCACTCAAAACGGGCTAAATATCCAGATGCTCGCTCAAACGCCTAAATTTGACGAAAATCTCTCGGTCAAAGACGCGCTGCGACGGGAGCTAGCCGAAATTTATGCCGCCCTTAGCGAATACGACGCGATCTCGAGCAAAATCGCCGCACAGCCCGAAAACAAGGAGCTTTTGGCGCGGCAAGACGAGCTGATTAAGTTTATCGAAGCCAAGGACGGCTGGCAGATCGATAATAAGATCGAGCAGGTGCTGCAAAATTTCGGGCTTAAAATTTACGAAAACCGCTCCGTCTGTACGCTTAGCGGCGGCGAAATTCGTCGCGTGGCGCTGGGCGCGCTGGTGCTTAAAAAGCCCGACGTGCTGCTGCTGGACGAGCCCACGAACCACCTCGACGTCTATATGGTGAAATTTCTAGAGGAGATGCTGCTTAGCTCGAAGCAGACGATCGTTTTTATCAGCCACGATCGCTACTTCATCGACCGCTTGGCGACGCGCAGTATCGAGATCGAAGAGGGTAAAATTTCAAATTTCGACGGCGGATACGAGAACTATCTGAGGCGCAAGCAGGAGATGCTTGCTTCGCTCGAAAAATCCCACGAGACGCTGCTTAAACAGCTGCGCGCCGAGGAGGAGTGGCTGCACCGCGGCGTAAAGGCGCGCCTAAAGCGCAACGAAGGGCGCAAGGCGCGTATCATGCAGATGAGGCAGGATGCGAAGAAAAACCCGGGCGCGATCCGTCGCGTGCGACTCGAGCTGGAGCGCGCGAGCAGGAGCTTTAACGGCACGGGCGGCGACAATCGCAAAAAGATGCTCTTTGAATGTACGAATATCGGCAAAATTTTAAACGGCAAGGTGCTTTTCAAGGGCTTTTCGGCGCGGGTTTTGCAGGGCGAGCGCATCGGCATCGTAGGCGCTAACGGCGCGGGCAAAAGCACTCTGCTTAAAATTCTACTCGGCCGCAGTAAGATCGATGCGGGCGAGATCAAACGCGGCGAGATCAGGATCGGCTACTTTGATCAGACCCGCAGCGGTATCACGGACGATAAAAGCATAATCGAAATTTTCTGTCCCAACGGCGGCGATCACATAAGCGTCCGCGGCAGCTACATGCACGTCTATGGGTATTTGAAAAATTTCTTGTTTCCGAAGGAATTTTTGGATAAACCCGTAGGCGTGCTTAGCGGCGGCGAAAAGAACCGCCTAGCGCTTGCCAAGCTCTTTACCGAGCAGTACGATTGTCTGATCTTGGACGAGCCGACGAACGATCTTGATATCGCGACGATCAATATTTTGGAGGATTATCTGCTAAGCTTCGAAGGTGCGGTAATCATCGTAAGCCACGATCGCTATTTCATCGATAAGATCACGAATAAGCTTTGGGTTTTCGAAAAAAACGGCGTCATCGATCAAATTCAAATGCCCTATTCGCAGTATTTGGAGTTTGAAGACGAGATGGCGGAGATTGATCAGATCGAGGCCGATGCGGGCGCGAGCGCGAGCGCGGAGGAAGGCGGCCGCGAAAACAAAAAGGAAAAGACGAGCGCCGTGAAGCTTAGCTATAAGCAGAATAAAATTTTAGAGGAGTATCCCGCTAAAATCGAGGCTATCGAGGCGCGCATAAAGGAGCTAAATCACGCGCTTTCGACGCCTGAAATTTATCAAAAGCTCGGTATGCAGGGGCTTTTTGAAGAGCTTGAAGAAAAAAGAGGAACGTTAAACAGTATGGAAAATGAATATTACGAAGTGCTTTCGCTCGCCGAGAGCCTAAAGTAGGCGCGATGGTTTGGTTTTTGATCTTTTTATACGCGCTTTACACGATCTATAAAATTTCGCTCGATCTGCTCGAGCTAAGCTTCATCCGCGCCAAGCTAAAGGAGCCTGCGGTGGTGCTTAGCGAGGAGGATTATCGCAAGGCGGGCGAGGTTGGTGCGGTAAATTTAAAATTTAATATATTTTCGCACTGCTTTTCGTTTGCGGTAGCGCTTGTTTGGATACTTGCGGGCGCGGGCGCGTTGCAGCGCGCGATATATGATCTAGCGGGTGATGGGATTTTGGCGGGGAGCTGCTTTGTAACGGCGTTTTTAATCATCGGCGGCGCGGCGGCGCTTCCGCTTGAAATTTACAAAACCTTCGTCAAAGACAAGCGCCTAGGCTTTTCCACGATAACGCCCGCCGTTTTCGTAAAAGACACGCTAAAATCGCTCATGCTCACGCTGGTTTTCGGCTTTGCGGTAGCCTCTGCGCTCGTTTTTTGCGTAAATAGCCTGGGCGCGCACTGGTGGGTTTGGGGCTTTCTGCTAAGCTTCGGCATAGTTTTACTGATAAATTTAATCTATCCGACCGTTATCGCGCCGCTGTTTAATAAGATGCAGCCGCTAGAGCAAGGCGAGCTAAAAGAGCGCATAGAGGGGCTTTTGCAGCGCTGCGGCTTTAAAAGTAGCGGCGTTTTTACGATCGACGCGAGCAAGCGCGACAAGCGCCTAAACGCCTATTTTGGCGGCTTCGGGGCGACGAAAAAGGTCGTACTTTTCGACACGCTCATAGAGAAGCTGAGCGAGGATGAAATTTTAGCCGTTTTAGGGCACGAGCTCGGGCATTTCAAACACGGCGACATTTTAAAAAATTTAGCGCTTAGCTTCGTGCTTTTGGGCGCGACGTTTGCGGTATTCGGAAACCTCCCCGCAGGCGTATTCGGCGCGCTGGGACTTAACGCGGACGGCGGCGCGACGCTGGTTTTTATGATTTTGTTTGCGCCGATTTTGCATGCGTTTTTTGAGCCGGTGATCTCCAAGCTTAGCCGTATGCACGAATTTAGCGCGGACCGACATGGCGCGAGCATGCAGGATAAAGAGAGCATGATCGGCGCGCTAAAGAAGCTGGGTAGCGAAAACAAGGCATTCCCGCTCGCTCATAAAATTTACGCCGCGGTGTATCATTCGCACCCAAGCCTGTATGAGCGCATAAGAGAGCTTGATGAGGATCGCTGAAGCGCTAAGATGGGGCTTGCAGCAGTGCGGCTCAAAATACGTCGCGCGCGAAATTTTAAAGCTTTGCGAGCGACTTAGCGACGAAGAGCTAGTCCTAAGATGCTCGGAAAAGCTCGCGCATGAAGCGGAGTTTCGCGCTAAGATCATTGAATTTAAAGACGGCCGCCCACTTGAATACATCACGCAAAGCTGCGAGTTTATGGGCTTTAAATTTTACGTCGACGAGCGGGTGCTGATACCGCGCTGCGAGACCGAAATTTTAGTAAAAAAGGCGCTTACTTTGGCGCAGAGCTTGGGCGAGCCGCGCATTTGCGAGATCGGCACGGGCAGCGGCATAATCGCTATCTGTTTAAAAAAGCTACTTCCTTCTTGCCGTATCACAGCTAGCGACATCAGCGCGGATGCGCTTGAGGTAGCGCGAGCAAACGCCGCAAATTTAGGCGCGGACGTCGAATTTATACACTGCACCTACGCAGATGAGATCGCGGGCGAGTTTGATCTCATCGTCTCAAATCCGCCCTACATCGCAAACTCCTACGCATTGGACGCGCGCGTGCTGCAAGAGCCAAAACTGGCGCTGTTTGGCGGCGAGAGGGGGGATGAAATTTTAAAACGCATCGTGCTGATCGCCGCACGGCGCGCAAAATTTTTAGCCTGCGAGATGGGCTACGATCAAAAGCAGAGCTTGTCGGCATTTTTGCGCGAGCAGGGCTTTAGAGCGGAATTTTACAAAGATTTGGCGCAGTTTGATCGCGGATTCGTCGCGCGGAATTTAAACAGATCGTAGGCGCGTCGTGCAAAGCTCGCAACTACGCAGACTGCTTTATTACAAAGCGTTCGGCTATCGCTACGTAAGCGCTGAAATTTTAAGCGGCGGCGCGCGATTTTTTAAGGCGCTGGACGCGCTAAAATCCGCTACCGCCGAGTGCAATCTCTGTGAGCTTGCCAAAACTCGCACGGGAAGCGCCGAGCAAAATTTTAAAAATTTCAAAACTATCAAAAATTTTAAAAATTCTAAAACTCCCGCGAGCGTAAAACTTATGATCGTAGCTCTTGCGCCTGGCGTTAGCGAGGGTTTTGGCGGCGGTTTGGAGGCTGAGGTGGCAGCGGCGCTAGATCAAATTTGCGCGCCGGAAGAAATTTATTTTAGCTTTCTGATAAGGTGCGCGGTGCCGCAAAATAGGCGCATAAGCTCGGAAATAATTTTAAAATGCGCGCCCTATCTGACCGACGAAATCAAAATTTTAAAGCCCAAAGTCGTGCTTTGCCTAGGGGAGCTCTGCTGTAAAATCGTGCTGCGAAACGGCGATTTGGCGGGCATGGACGTGCTGCACGGCTCGGTCTTTAACGAGGGCGGCATCAGCTTCGTGCCGAGCTTCGATCCCGCATTCATCGCGCAAAATCCGAGCAAAGCGGAGCTTTTCAAAGAGGATCTGCAAAAGATAAAAGGGCTGCTGTGAGGCGCATTTGGCGCTCGTTTTGCGTGCTATTTTGATTTTGCGCGCAGCTTTTTGCACACGCATCGTGATTTTTGTTACGGCGGGCGAGCGGACGGGGCGAATTTGATCGGCTTAAATTTCATGAGCAAGCGGGATTTGGCGGAAAAACACAGACTCGAACCGCGACAGATTTAAATTTAAAAGCGAGAAAATTTCATAAAGCGGCGGAGCGGGGCAAAATTTAGCGTCATTGCAAAATTTCGATATTTCAAATTTTGTTTTTTATTTAGCTATCTCGGGATGCGTGAGGGGTTTATGTCGCGATGCGGGCGCTAAATTTAGACCTTCAATTTCGAGCAAATTCTATGTCGCAAACAAGTCCACAAAATTTTATGTTACCAAAAACCCTGCATATTCATGGCTTTTGCGCTAAAGCCAGTCTGCGCTATGTTTGTGCCGCACGCGACTAGGAAATTTGAACCCGCGAAATAAATTTATCTCAAAGATTTGAAAAATTCTAAAATTTCGGCGTTAAATTTGATCGGCTTACCATCTTTTACCAAGGCGATTTTTACGTCCTGTGCGTATAAAAGCTCGCTAAAATCCGTGTTTTTAATATCTTTGATCTTGTAAATTTCTTGCCGCAAAAGGGCGCTGGCGTTTTTGAGCGCAGCTAGGCTCGTGTGAGTTTCAAGCGTATCGCCGAGGCGCGCGGGGCGGAGAAATTTAGCGCAAAGCTCGCTAACTACGAAGTGTGCGTCCGCGCGCGCGAAGTCCACCCCTGCCTGCATAAGCGCCTCGCTGCGCGCCCGCTCGCAAAATTTTATGTAGTTGGCGTGATACACGATGCCCTGCGCGTCGGTGTCTTCGTAGTAAATTTTAATTTTCATCCCGCGCGTCTTTCGCTGCTGCGACATCTCTCGCGGCGAGGGCGGGGAGGATTTTTGCGAAAAACAGCACCGTTTGAAACACGATGATGAGTTTCATGCACCACTCGCTAGCCGCGTGGATTTGGGCAAATTCCGGCGTCATCGTCGCTTCTGCACCGATCTTTTGGGCGTTTATGACGTAGTCGGTAAAGTAAAGCACGAAAAGTAGGGCTAAAATGATATTTACGAGCGTCAGCATCAGGGTCGAAAGGCGCAAGCGAAAGGATTGCGATTTGTTGTTATTGAAATTTATCATCTCAAAAACGAGGCAGATGACCGAGACTGCGATGAGGATGCCGCCATATCTTGCGAAGATCTCGCTCATCAGCTGGCCGCTTTGAAAGTGCGATAGCACGCCCTCTCCGATAATCTGCTGCGGGAAAAATACCACGGGCGCGACGAGTGCGCCGAGCGAGAGCTCGATGCCGATAAGGGCTGCGATGATGAAGATATAGATAGAAAAAATTGCGCGCATAAAGGTCCTTTTAAATTTTGATAAATTTTAAATCGGACGTGATTATAGCGAAATCTTATAATCGTGCGCTTAAGTGTTTTGCAAGCAGGTTTTTGTGCGAACGGGTGCGGTCGGCAGTCGCGATATTGTGGCATATCGCGGTATAATGAAATTTTAGTTTGGATACGGTCGTTTACAAAATTTATAAAATTTTTACAGAGGGCGAAGAATATGAAATTTTGTATTGGAACACACCGAGATTAAAATTTCGTAATGGAATTTGAAATTACAAAATCGTTTTTTAAAATTTCTAATGCCTATTCAGCCCCCTTTAAGCATCGCTCTTGTATAATCACAATTCTGTTTCGCACCG
>NZ_CALIMQ010000008.1 GCF_938045535.1 uncultured Campylobacter sp.
CGGAGATCTCTTATAGTAGAGCATGGTTCTTGAAATTTTTAATAGGCGTGGTATGTCTTGTTTTTGGAATACGTGTCCTTATAAGAGCTGGTTTTATAATTCAAGATGTTTTTCTCATCTCTATCGGTACGATTTTGGTTTTATATTCTTTTGCGCTAGCAAGAGATCATAGCCCGGAATTTCATAGGACTATGAAACATGTCGAATAGTCTTGCATATTTTTCATCGCCCAATCGGCGGTTAAATTCTAAAACTCTCCGATTGAATTTATAATCGGAGAGTCTCGCTATTTAAATTTTTAAAGGTTGCTTATGGACTTTTTATTAGGTCTCATTATTGCGGCAGCTACTTCACTTGAAGGGCTTGCGGTAGCGATTTTAATCGCTGCCGCTATGGTTATTTTCAGCGCTTTTAATGCCACGATTGCTTTTGCCGCAGGATATATAGTATTTTGTATCGCGACCCGGTTATTATATGTAATTATTATATGCAATACGAATAATAGATTTATGATAATTGCGTCTCTTGCGGTAAGTTTGACTCTGGGGTATTTAGCGGCTGATGCTTGTTTATAAAAGTGAGCAGGCAAAAGATGCTGAGCGCGAAGTGCAGAAGCAACAAAATATGACGCAGCAAGATAAAGTCTATTATATCCAACGCAGTCTGATGTTCGGTGGCTACGACGTGGCAATCGACGGTAAGTGGGGCAAAAAGACTATGCGAGCGGCGCAGAAATACTCTGGCTCGTCCGCGACCTCGATCGACGAGCTTTATGAGGCGGTCAAGGCTAAAAAAGAGAGCGAAAGATAAAATTTAAATAGCAAGCCAAGCCATCCGCACTAAATTCTTAAATTTACTCGCTTTATATGCGTCTTATCGGGCGTGCTTCAAAACAGATTATGCCGTTTGTAAAATATCTTAAGTCCGCTTGAGGCGTAAATTTTAAAAATGGAGCTTGAGCGTTTTTGAGGTAAGCGGACGAAATAAACTTGCTTGTGCGCGGACTATGTTAAATTTAATAAATTTAGCTGCAAGGCGCGACGGAATTTACGCTATTTGCGGCTTACAAGTGGGATAAATTTAAGGGCGCGATCTTTACGGGCAAAATTTTATGCGCGACGACTGAGGCGCGCGGTTTTCTATGAAAGTTTAAATTTCTTATGCTCAAAGTGGTATTTTTTCTGCGAAATCGCGTTAAATTTAAGGCTATCTATCCTGGAAAAATTAACGGCGTATTCCTTCAAGCAAGCGAGGATGAAAGAGAAGCGGTAATTGCCATTTTCGTAAAATATCTCGCTCGTTATTATTTCGCCGGGCGCCGCGTCGCATCTTTGATCCGAGCTCATAGCGCATTTTAGTTCATAATATCCATTTTGCAAATCTCCGATGTAAAATTTTAAATGCAATTTTTCATTGATTTGTTTTTTGGGTAGCAATAGCGCATCGTTGAAGCTTATGCCCGCAAAAATTCTTTCTAGCGTATGCATATTTTTATGTAGCCCTGCCAAATACGCCTCGTACCGCCGCTGCCTTAAGGCATATTCGCTTATATTGCCCTTGATCCAATCTAGGTCGAAATACAGCACTTCAATCTCTTCGGTTTTAAATTTATCGCTGTCTGTTCGCTACAGCCCCAAGAAATTCTCATCGTTTTTGATTTTTTCGATGAGATCAAGCGTGGCATAAAACTCATCGTAGAAATATGGCATCTCGAGCTTGAAAAATTTAAAATTTAGCCCCTCAAGCACCTTGAGCGAGTGTTTGTTTTTGAGCAAAAATATGAAAAACACCCCATCTTTTTCCAGCGCGTTGAGGTAGTTTATTTCGCTTATATTGGCGCGCAGAATCTCGGCGTCAAGGATGACGACGTCGGCTACGTAGATGAAGTCGTTTAGGTGCCTCTTCGCGCTCTCCCAGTTGGAGTTTGGCATCACGTCGCAACCAAGCCCGCTTAAAAAATCGCGCAGCTCCTCGAAGATCGCGCGGTTTTTGTGCGTGATGATGACGTTGTAGTCGTATTTTTTGGCGCTAAAGCTCTGCTGCGCGAAGCAGCTAAGTACTGCATCCATTTTGATAAATGTCCCTCGCCCGTCAGCTCCAATACTCGGATGCGAACCGAGTGCACGCAAATGGGTCTGCGCCGAAGTAAGATACTCATCATCCGTGCTAGCAGCGCTTTCTAGTGCACTTTTAAGCGCATAGGTGCGCGGATCCTTTAGCTCGCGATCGATACCTACTCGCACGTCGAGCTTGATAGAGCTCATATTCGCTCTAAGTTCCTTGCTACTAAATTCCACGCTTACGCGGATTGGCTCAGCGATATTTTGTAGAAAAAACTCGCACGCGTCAAAGACTGCGCTAGTGAGATTTAGCACCTCGCCGCCGTAGATACGCGGCAGCTGCGGTGGGAAGCTAAGATAGAGCGTGCTGTCGTATTTCGTGCACTCCTCAAATAAAATTTCGCTTTGGAATTTTAAAATTTTTAAAATATCGATCTGTGCGATATCCTCGCGTCTGGGGACGACGGAATTACTTTCTTTGACTTTAGGCGCAGCGGAGAAAATTTTGCCGCTTACGGCGGGCTTTTTAGCAAAAAGTTTTCTTGCCGCAAAGCCTGCCGTCGCAGCCAATATTGCTAGCGCGCCTAAAACTATGGCTTTCATAGCACAAGCATCCCGTCGCCGTAGGAGTAGAAGCGGTATCTTTGCTCCACTGCGATGCGGTAGAGCTCAAGTGTGCGCTCAAGGCCGATGAAGCTCGCTACGAGCATTATCAGCGTGGATTTGGGCAGGTGAAAGTTCGTAAGCAAAAAATTCTGTCTTATCGGCGGATTGCCCGGGTGCAAAAACAGCTCGCAGATCCCGCTGCTTTGCCCGTTGCGCGCAAAATTTTCGATCGTTCGCGTAACGGTCGTACCCACGCCTAAAATTTTTCGCTCGCTTTTTAGAATTTGCGCGGTCTGCGGCGGGATGGAATAGAGCTCGCCGTGCATTTTGTGATCGCGCAGATCCGCTACCTCCACGGGCTTGAAGGTGCCCGCGCCCACGTGCAGCGTGATGAAGTAAATATCATGATTTCGGCGCAAATCCGCGATCATCTCGCTATCAAAATGCAAGCTCGCGGTGGGTGCGGCGACGGCGCCTTGCTCGCGCGCGAAGATGCTTTGATACCAGCTCTCGTCCTGCTTGGTATCGGCGCGCTTAATATATGGCGGCAGCGGCACATGGCCGATACGTTCGCAAATTTCAAAAACATCGTGGGTGTTTAAAGCTTTGCTGCCGCGCTCAAACTGCACGATGCGAAGCCCGCCCTCCATCAGCTCGCAAACGCGCGCATTAAGACCCGCCTCAAAGCTAAGCTCGCTGCCTACTTTGACGCTGCCGCGAATATAGGCGCTAAATTTATTGCCCTCAAGCGGCGAGTTTAGCAGAAGCTCGATCTTGCCGCCGCTATTTTTATGGCCGAAGAGGCGCGCCTTAATTACCTTTGTGTCGTTGAAAATAATATCGCAGGGCGGCAGGGCGTCCGCTAGATCGCCGAAGTGCGCGTGAGTAATCTGCTCTTTAGCGCGGTCATAGATCAGCAGGCGCGCGCTTTGTTTGGGCATCACGGGCGCGCTTGCGATGAGCTCGCTAGGAAGCTCGTAATCGTAGCTGCCAACTAAATTTAGATCCGCCATCTCACGCCTGCGCTACGTCCGTGGAATTTTCGCTTTCGTCATCCTCAAGCTTATACGGATTTATCATTTTGGCGATAAAGATCGAAAGCAGATAAAGCGCAATTAGCGGAGTTGCGAGCATAAACTGACTAAGCACGTCCGGCGGCGTCATCACCGCTGCAAAGATGAAAATAATGACGATTGCGTAGCGAAAAAAATCGCTCAGGCTTTTATTCGTTACAAGCCCGATCTTAGCGAGGAAAAAGGTTACTACAGGAAGCTCGAAGCTGATGCCAAATGCGACGACGAGCTTAGCGAAAAAGCCTACATATTCGCCGATCGTAGGCATCGCAGTAAATTGCTTGGCGCCAAAATTTACCAAGAAATTAAATGCGACGGGGATTACGAAAAAATAGCAAAACGCCGCGCCTAAAAAGAACATAATGCTCGCGCCGCTAACGAAGGGAATGACGTATTTTTTCTCGTTGTCGTAAAGCCCAGGCGCTACGAAAAGCCACACCTGCCAGAAAATTATCGGCATTGCTAGAAGTAACGAGGTAAAAAACGACACCTTCATCGCAGTAAAAAACGTTTCGCCAAGCTGGGTAAAGATGATCTCGCTGCCTTTGGGAAGTACGCGCACTAGCGGGCGGGTCATAAAGCCTAAAATATCTTCCCAAAAGCCGAAGCACGCGATGAAAAGGACGATGACGGACAGAACGCAGATAACTAGGCGCTTGCGAAGCTCGGCTAGATGGGGTTTTAGCTCTTCAAACATTAAATTTCTCTCTCATTATGATTTTTGCGTATCGTTATTTTGCGCGGAATTTTGCGTAGAATTTCGCGCATCGCCGTTTAAATTTGCATTCAAATTTTGCGCGGCGCCTTTCGCTTCGCCGCTTGCTTTCGTATTTTGTGCGGAATTTCCCGCGCCGCCGTCCGTGCTCGGCATAAAATTTTCGCCTTTGTTTCGAGCGCCAGAATTCGCACTTTTGCTTTCAACGCCGGAATTCATTGCGCTGCCGGCGGAGCCTTGCGTAGAGTTTGCGGCGCCAGCGGAGCTTTGCGCGGAATTTTCGCCACTCGAATTTGCTTTTAAATTTGCCGTCTCATTCTGTTTTTGTGCCGAGACTTCTGCGGAATTTAGCGTGTCTTTTACGGAGCCTTCTATATTTTTTAACCCCGCATTTAGCGTCTCTTTGACCGAGTCTATGCCGCCTTTTATCTCGTCGAGCTCCTCAAACGTGAGCTTTTTGCGCACGCCCTCACTTGCTTGCGTGATACTCTCTTTATATTTTTTGGCGTCCTCTTTGAGCTCGGCGATGCGAAGCTCCTGATCGAAGCTCGATTTTGCGTCGTTGATAGTTTTTTTGATGACTTTGAAGTATTTCGCGAGCTCGACCAGCACTTTTGGAAGCTTCTCGGGCCCTAGCACGATTATCGCGATGATTAAAATGACCGTAATTTCAGGCATACTGATACCAAACATAAAATTTCCTAACGTAAAAAGTGGCGTATTGTAACTAAAATTTCATTAATCTTAAATTTAGCGCCCGCGGCGGCTTTCTTGCGTAATAAAAAGCGCAATCTCGTCGGCAAGCAAAAAGTTAGGATTATAAAATTTACCCTCGCCGAATTTCAGCTTTTTTTCGCGCACGAGCAGCTGCGCGTTGCTTAGCTCCGCAGCGTCTAAAATTTGCGCCTCAAATCCCAAAACGCAGCGCAACCCAAGAAATATGCGCTCGAGCTTTTTATCCTGCGCGCTTAGGGCTTCGCGCTGTTTTTGCAGCGGATCTGCAATGTAGTCTTGCAAATTTTTAGGCGAGCTAAGGCGCACCTGCCCGCTTGTGCCCACGGCAAACGCTCCAAATCCGGCGTAATCCTCGCCGCGCCAGTAAGCCAGATTGTGCTTACAGCGCAGTCCGCGCGCGGCAAAATTTGAAATTTCATACTGGCTAAAGCCGCTATCAGCTGCCAAAGCAAAGAGAAATTTAGCTAGAGCCGCGCTTTCCCTTTTAAAGCTTTCACGCCCGAAAAAGGGCGTGTTTTCCTCAAGGCTTAGCGCATAGGCGCTTAGATGCGGCACTTCACAGTGCGCAAGCTCATCCATTTCAAATTTTAAATTCCTTTTATCGTCAAATTTGCTCGCATAGATTAGATCCAAATTTATATTATCAAAGCCCGCTGCTTTGGCATTTTGCACCGCCAGAAAAATCTGCGCCGCACTGTGCGCGCGACCAAGGAATTTTAGCTTGGCGTCGTTGAAGCTCTGCGCGCCGAAGCTGATGCGATTTACGCCGAGACCGCGCATCGCCCCAAGCCAAGCGGGGCTAGCGGAGTTTGGGTTGGCTTCCGAGCTGATTTCGGCTTTGGCGGCAAAACGCGGCGCGAGCAGCGCAAAAATTTCGTCGTAAAGCCCCGCATCCACGGCACTTGGCGTGCCTCCGCCGATAAAAAGCGTAGAGATTTGCGCATGCGGATTTTTCGTCAAAAAGTCGCGTACCTCAAGCTCTAGCGCGCGAAAGTAGCTTTTTGCGAGGCTAAATTTGTCGCTGAAGGAGCCAAAGGCGCAATACGGGCATTTGGAGGTGCAAAACGGCACGTGGATGTAGATGTGCAAGGGCGATCCTATGGGCTAAATTTATGTCGCAAAATTTAGCGAATTAATTTGAAAATTTATATAAATTTTAAGCCTCTTAACGCAAATTTTAATATTTTTAGGTAGAATTTTGAGAAATTTTTTGTGAGAAAACGAGATGGAAAAAGAGAAAAATTACAGACCGAATGTCGCTGCAATCGTACTTTCGCCCTCGTATCCGTTTAATTGCGAAATTTTAATCGCGCAACGAAGCGACATCAAAGGCGCTTGGCAGTTTCCTCAAGGCGGTATCGACGATGGTGAGACGCCTAAGATGGCGATCCGCAGAGAGCTAGGTGAGGAGATCGGAACAAGCAAAGTCGATATCATCGCTGAGTGCCCAAAGTGGCTTAGCTACGACTTTCCCGATGGAGTAGCTCAAAAGATGCGCCCATACGACGGGCAAATTCAAAGATATTTTTTGGTGAGATTGCGAAGCTTAGCCGATATAAACATCAATACTAAACTTCCGGAGTTCGACGCATTTAAATTCGTAGGCGCGAATGAGGTTTTAAGGCACGTAAATCACTTCAAAAAGCCGATTTACGCGACGGTTTTAAAATATTTTAAGGAGGAGGGTTACATTTAATGCTGATCGTTCAAAAATACGGCGGTACGAGCGTCGGCACGCTAGAGCGGATCGAGGCGGTCGCACAGCGCGTGATAAAGACTAAAAACGAAGGACACGATGTCGCGGTAATCGTATCTGCGATGAGCGGCGTTACCAATCAGCTCATCGAGCAGGCGGAATTTTTTACTAAAACTCCCGTAGGCAGAGAGATGGACGTGCTGCTAAGCTCGGGCGAGCGCGTCACGAGTGCACTTTTAGCTATCGCGCTAAATGCCAAGGGCTATGCTGCGATCGCATTTAGCGGGCGTGGTGCGGGCATCGTGACGGATAATTTTCACACCAAAGCTCGCATCGTCTCTATCGATCCAAAAAGCATGCAAGAGGCGCTAAAGCAGGGCAAAATAGTCGTCGTCGCGGGCTTTCAGGGCATTAGTACCGCAGGCGAAGTAACTACGCTCGGGCGAGGCGGAAGCGATCTTAGCGCAGTCGCCGTTGCAGGAGCGCTGAATGCCGATCTGTGCGAAATTTACACCGACGTGGACGGCGTTTATACGACCGATCCGCGCATTGAGCCCAAAGCCAAGAAGCTTGATCGTATCAGCTACGACGAGATGCTTGAGCTTGCGAGCTTGGGGGCAAAGGTTTTGCAAAATCGAAGCGTCGAGCTTGCGAAGAAATTAAACGTAAATTTGGTGACGCGAAGCAGTTTTAACGATCATGAAGGAACACTCATAACAGGAGAAGAAAAGATGGAAGATGCGGTAATTAGCGGCATTGCACTGGATAAAAATCAAGCAAGAATTACGATTAGAAACGTAGAGGATCGCCCCGGCGTCGCGGCTGAAATTTTCTCCGCGCTCGCGAGCAAAGAGATCAACGTCGATATGATAGTGCAAAATATCGGACGAAACGGCGAGACGAATTTAGGCTTTACCGTGCCGCAAAACGAGCTGGAAACGGCCTATAGGGTAATGAAAGAGGTAAATCCAAATCCGAATTCCATCATCGAATCGGATGCCGATATCGTAAAGGTTTCTTTAGTAGGCGTTGGTATGAAAAGCCACAGCGGCATAGCCAGCAAGGCGTTTAAGACGCTTGCGGATGAAGGGATAAATATCCAGATGATCTCTACGAGCGAGATTAAAATTTCGATGATCGTAGAGGCTAAATACGGCGAGCTTGCCGTGCGCGCACTGCATAAAGCCTACGATTTGGATAAATAATGCAGGATCTGCACACTTGGAGCGTTACGGCGATGCGCTCCGAGCCCGGACTTGAGTGGCTCGAGGATCGCAAGGAGGACTGGACGCCGCTTTTAGCATCAAAGCTAAAATTCCTCCACGACGGCTTTGCTTTCATCGTCATCTGCGACGATGAGCGAAGCTGGTTTAGCGAATACATCATCAAAAAGATCAACTCCTCTACCAACTCACGCCCGCTGCTACCGTTTTTTTCGCTGCGTTCGCTCTATCGCGGCGGAGTAAATAGCCTGGAGGACGCGCTGCTGCTAAACGATATGCTAAGCCTCGCGTTTGCCAACGGCTTTATATATTTTTACATCGGCAACGGCAACCATCCGTTAGCCAAAATCGCCAAAAGCCACGAGGACAGCTATCTGTGGCTCATCGACGAGAGGCTGCAAAACAGCTTTTACATGAGCGAGAGCGATCCGAGCCTGGATCTCAAACTTATCCAGCTTTTTAAAATTTTAGACAAAAGCATCGACGCCGTGCTTTTTGACGAAGTGGTGCTTTGAAAATCATAAATCAGATCGTTTTAACGGGCGATTATGAGGGCTTTAAAGATAAAATTTTAGCCGAAATTCCGCGCAAAAATTTAAGGTTTTTCGAAAGCACTGAACTTAAGATCGACGAGGCGCGAAAGATCATCGACGAAGCCTACGTCGCCGAGCGGGAGGATAAGATCATCGTCATCGCTGCTACGAAATTCGGCGAGGAGGCGCAAAACGCCCTGCTTAAAATTTTAGAGGAGCCGCCTAAAAATACGGTGTTTTTCCTGATTACCCCTTTCATCAACGCCCTGCTGCCTACTATCCGCTCGCGCCTCGTGGTGCAAAACCTCTGCGTGCGAAAGTCCAGACGCCGCACCGGGTTAAATTTAACCAGGCTCAGCCTAAAGGAAGCGGTGGAGTTTATCGACGCGCAGGTCGCGCTGGAGCGTAAAGGCGAGCTGGATAAGACGGCGCTAAAAGCACTCATCGGCGAGATTGCGCTAGAGTGTTTCGAAGCGGGCGTTAGGCTAAGCGGCGATGAGCTGCAGCGGATTGACCGCTTGAGTTACCTTGCCGAGCACAACGCCAAAGCCCATGCCGTGCTTACTCCGCTGTTGTTGATGATCGAGGAGAAAAGATGAAAATTTATAAAATTTCAAATGATGCCGACTTTGCGCTGATTTGCGAGCGTATCGGCGTGCGAAATGCGGGGCGGGCGATAATGCAGAAAAAATCGCGGCTAAACTTTTTCTATCTAAAAGACCTGCGAGCGCCCGCGGCAAATATTTTAAAACAGGATGCCCTTAGTATCGGCGCCGAGCTTGCGTGCAACGAAGGAGTGATCCTAGGGCGCGATGGTACGGACGCGGTTTTGATCGCAAACGACCGCCAGATCGAAGCT
The DNA here is from genome assembly GCF_938045535.1 of uncultured Campylobacter sp. Taxonomy (GTDB): domain Bacteria; phylum Campylobacterota; class Campylobacteria; order Campylobacterales; family Campylobacteraceae; genus Campylobacter_B. Next base: position 9,501 of record NZ_CALIMQ010000008.1, read on the forward strand.
TTGGCGCAAAAGGAAGCACTGCAGGACTTCGGGCTAAAGGAGCTCGCGAAATTTCTAAGCGAGAAATTTGCTAGGCCGCAAAGCTGCGAAATAATGGGCGTAGTAAATATCAACTCCGATAGCTTCAATCCCTCAAGCCGCGCGGCAAGCCTAAAAGAGGCGATCTGCAAGATCGAAAAGATGATCGAGCAAGGCGCCGCTATCATCGACATCGGCGGCGTGAGCTCGCGCCCGGGCAGCCAGTACTGCGGCAGGAATGAGGAATTTGCGCGCATAAAGGATGTCGTGAGCGAAATTTACCGCCTAGGCTTGCATGAAAAGGCTAAATTTAGCCTCGATAGCTTCGATGAGTATTGTTTGGAATTTGCGCTAGATCGGGGCTTTAGTATCATTAACGACATCAGCGCAAATCTCGCTCTTGCTCCGCTTGCGCTTCGCTACGACGCTACTTACGTGCTGATGCATATGCAAGGAAAGCCGCAAAATATGCAGCTTGCACCCAAATATGACGATCTGATGGGCGAGATAGATGAGTTTTTTGCGCAAAATCTGCAGCAGCTGCGAAGCGAGGGGCTTAAAAAGATCATCCTTGACGTGGGCATCGGCTTTGGTAAGACCGCCGAGCAAAATTTGGTGCTGATTAAAAATTTGCAGCATTTCTTGCACTTCGGCTGCCCGCTGCTCGTGGGCGCAAGCAGAAAGAGCGTTATCGATTTTTACAGCCCCTCTGCGGTCGAGGATAGGCTCGCAGGCTCACTGTATCTGCATCAGATCGCTGCTTTAAACGGCGCTGCGATCATCCGCACGCACGATGTTTTCGAACACGCTCAAATGCTAAATCTAATGCGCGCGATGGACGTCGCTGCGGTAAAATTTTAGAATTTTGCGGAATTTTCACGAAATTCCATATTTTTCACGAGATTTTTGTAAATTTGCCTTATGCGGAATTTTAAAATTCCTCAAGGAAATATTTTAATTCTTTTAAAATTTTGCGAAAGAGCTTTTGCGGAATTTTATCCACATTTTATTTTGTGCCTAAGTTTTCGTGCGCTTGCTCGTCGAAACTTATAAAAATTTATAAAATTACCCCAAATTATCATTATTTTTTTTTCTTTACATCAAAAAACTGATCAAATCTACTTTTAATATTCTCTTTTTCCGACCTTGCCCTTTTCTCTCCCATTTTATCCATCCTAAAACTATTTTCAAACATTCCTCTCATTTCCTTAGCACTTTTAAAAAAATCCCTTCCGAAAGTAAAATCGTTTTGAGAAAATTCATCCTTGACATTTTCCTTTTTATTCTTATTTCTTCTTTGACTCTGAACATTTTTTCTTTTACAGTCATACTCTTCCCTTTTCTTTTCATCCCCAAGAACCTCATAAGCCTCAGTTACCTCCCGAAATTTTTTAGTAGCATTTTCATCCCCCGAATTCCTGTCTGGATGATATTTCATCGCCAATTTCCTATATTTTTTCTTTATTTCTGAAATATCAGCATTTTCAGATACACCTAGCACTTCATAATAATTCATTTTTCTTCCTTTTTTATTAATTAATATTTAATGTTAATTAAATAATACTATATTTTTATATTTTTGTCAATATATTTTTAATTTAATTTTAAAATAAATAATTTGAAATTTCACAAAAAAGTCATAAATTTTACATATTTTTGTCAAAATTAAATGATATTATATATTTGTTCAAGAAAAGATATGAACAAAATAAAAAAATAAAGATAGATCTGAATGGAGATGATTAATATGAATATGAAAAATACTTTTAAAAAAATGGTTGCAATTTTGGGAATTACAGGAATATCAATTGTATCTTTCGCCATGCCGCCCAAGCCCAAAAATCCAAAGCCGAAACCAATGATCGTTCAACCAGAAAGAAAAAAAACTAATAAAATACTAGAAAAGAAACGAACTGTAAATTTTCAAGAAAAAAGAAATAATAAAAAGACTATGGTAAAAAGACATGGTAAATAATTAATAATAAATCTATTCCTTGATTTTAAATGATAAGATTAGAAAGATTTTTTTAGCAAAAAAATATGTACCTAAAAACTTAATTTTAAAGTAAAAAGTTTAAAGGTACATTTTTTATATATCATATTTATTTGTAAAACCAAAAGGACTAACATTTTTGCAAAACTATTTTTTATTTTGAATTTTTTGCAAAACTATTTTTATAGCTTCACTAATATCTTTTATTTGAACTAACTCACTATCTTTTATCCATTTAGAAACATCTGTATTTACATATCCTAAAGACTCTAAAGCCAATTTCAAATCTTCCTTCATTAACAAAACTCTAGAATCTGATACTTCTGAAGTTATCAGTTTTCCACTTAATATATTGCTATTTTCTTCAATCACTTCTACTACATCCAGTTTTTTCACTTTATCTTTCAAATCCAGTATTATCTTTTGAGCTTTTTTTATACCCAGTCCTGGAACTCTTGTAAAGATTTTTGATTCGTTCTCTGTAACAATATCAATAATTTCTCTCATATTAAAAGTAGAAAGTATTGCAATTGCAAGTTTTGGTCCTACTCCACTTATACTTATTAGCGCTTTAAAAAGTTCCCTTTCATTTTGTGTTTTAAATCCGTAAAGAGAAATATCATCTTCTTTTACATTTGTATAAATGTATAGTTTTTCGTTGCTTCCAATATTATCTATTTTTTCAAATGTTTTTAGAGATATATGAATTTTGTATGCCAAGCCATTTATCTCTAAAGCAACATAATCAACCTTCTTCACTGTTAATTTTCCTAAAATATATTCAAACATTTATACCCTTTCTTTTTAAATTTGTAATTTATAATTTTACTAATTCAACTTTTGAAATATTTTCTTCCAAAAACATAATTCCAATTTCTTTAAATTTTTCTTTTCCATCTGTCACATAATATTTTACTTCTTCATTTTTCTTAGCATCATTTTTTAAAAATTCATTTTTTTGTAAAATTTTTTTCAAATCTAACGCTGTTTCCCTTGCCGGATCCACTATTTTTATATCTGGATAAATTTTTCCAATTGCCTCTTTTAAAAGCGGATAATGAGTACATCCTAGTATTAATGTATCAACTTTCCCTTCAAAATCATCTAAATATGTCTTTATTATCTGATTAACAAGCTTACCGCTTAAAATTCCTTCTTCTACAGCTGGAACAAAAAGCGGACATGCCTTCTGAAATACTTCTGCCTTTGTATTAAAAAGTTTTATTTCTTCTTCATATTTCCCCGATTTTATAGTTGCTTTAGTTCCAATTACACCAATTTTATTACTTTTTGTAGTATTTATTGCTGTTCTTGCTCCAGCCTCTATTACTCCTATAATTGGTATTTTAAAAGTTTCTTTCAGTTCCTTTAATGCAAGTGCAGTAGCTGTATTGCAAGCCACTACAATAGCACTTACTTCTTTTTCCAGCAAAAACTCAACAATTTCTTTTGAGTACCTTACAATCAGTTCTTTTGTCTTTTCTCCATAAGGAACTCTTGCTGTATCTCCGAGATAATATATTTTTTCATTTGGCAATACTTTTCTAATCTCTTTTAATACCGTAAGTCCCCCAATTCCCGAATCAAATACTCCAATAGACATTTTATTTCCTTCCTGTTGTTATATTTAAAAAAATAAAATTGAGCCGTTAAAAAACAACAGCTCTTTTTACATTATTTCATAATCAGTTCCCCACTATAAGTCAACGTCCCATCAGTTGCAATATATGTTCCTACAATTTTTCCCCTGCTATTTTTAGTTACTCCTGAATTCAAGTTTACTGTGTAAGTTAGATTTGGTCTTTGAGTTGCAGTTATTTCTACATCTTTTGTAGGGTATAAATTATATCTATTATTTCCAATTGTTGCTACTGCTACTACATCATTTCTGCTTATAATTTTCATTTTCTTAGCTGAATTATTATTGTTATTTTTTCCAAAAATTGTATTAAAAAATTGTTCTACCTTGTTTCCTTTTGGAGCATTATTATTTTCGGCTTTATTACTTTCATTAACTTTTACAGCATTACCAGTGTTAGCAGAACTGCTTGCATAATTATTATTTCCACGATTCTTTCTAGCATAGCCATTTGCATAATAATCATTTATCTCTTTTGCACCTATTGCATTTCTATCTCTCGCTCTGTCTGAACCTAAAATAATTGCTATCATTCTATCATTGCCTCTGTTTGCCGTCAAAACTATATTTGAACCTGCTGCTTCATGATAGCCTGTTTTTATTCCATCTACTCCCAAAACATTTCCTAAAAGTGAATTTGTTGAAGTTACCTTTGTATTTCCGTTGTCTACATAATCTGTCTTATTTTTTGAGAAGTTCAAGTATTCACTATAATCTTTTAGTGTTATTTGAGCC
>NZ_CALIMQ010000009.1 GCF_938045535.1 uncultured Campylobacter sp.
AAGCTTAGTAAGCAAGACGAGCACGATCTAAGCCTCAAGGCGTTAGAAGAAATAACGCTAGCGGATGTTAATAAATTTTTCTCTCAGATAACGGATGGAGCGAGATTTACGGAGATTATCTCGGCAAAGGATTTGGGCATTAGCCAAAAAGACGCGGAGCTGCTCTACGAAAAAGCGCTGCCGTTTAATTTCGCTGATTCGAAGCTTGCTTCCAAGCAGCTTGCGGGAGCAGATTTAAAAGAGACGGAATTTAAAACGCAAAAAGGCGCTAGCGGCACTGAAATTTTGGAGTTTAAAAACGGCGCGAAGGTAATTTTAAAGCCTCTTAAAAGCGAGAAAAATAAAATCGCCCTCGTAGCCGTTAAAAAAGGCGGTTACGCGCACTTTGGCAAGGCTCGTGGCGAAATTCTAACTGCCCTGCTAAACTCGGGCACCATAGGCGAGCTAAACGAATATGAGGCGGGGCGCTTGACCTCAAAATTTGATTATAAGCTAAGATTTAGGATGGATGACGCAGACTGCGGTTTTAGAGGCGCAGGGGCGGATCTGGAGGCGATGGCACACGAGCTTTACGCAAGATTTAGCGAGCCGCTAATTCATGCAAGCTCGCTTACAAAATATAAAACCGACGCGCTTTCGGCGATCGCGCTGCGCGACGAGACGGCGGAATTTAAATTCGGCGAGCAAATTTTAAAATCTCTATATTCAGGAGATACGGCTCGCAAGCAGCCGCTTAGCGTAGATGACGTAAAGAGCGCAAATCTTGCCGATTTACAGCGCGATGCGGATGAAATTTTTTCAGGTGCTGGAAATTTTATCTTTGTGCTTAGCGGCGATTTCGAGCCTGCGCGCGCAAAACAAATTCTAGCCAAATATATCGGCAATCTAAAGCCCGGCACAAGCAGCGCTACGCCTAAAACTTTGATGCTAAATACTTCTAGCGGCGAGATTGTGCAAGACTACGGCGATAGTGATAAAAGCGAAGTTCGGATGATTTTTTCAAACTATGAGCTGCAAAATTTTGACTTTTCAGACACTTATAAATTTCAAGCGTTAAAAAGCGTGCTAAGCAATCGCATCGTCGAGCAGATCCGCGAGGCGCGCGGACAAATTTACTCGGCGATGGTGCATAGCGCCTATGTGCGTGAGCCACAAATCGCAGCAAGCTTGAACGTATCGTTTTCTACCGAGCCTAAAGATGCCCGTGCGGTTGCAGCAAGCGTGAGTGAAATTTTAAAACAGATCGAAAGCTCCGGCGCAAAAGATAGCGAGCTGGCAAATTTCAAAAAAGCTCAAATTCTATCGACCAAAAGAGCTGCGCAGACGAATGATTTTTGGCTTGCTAATATCACTGCGCACGAGCTTTACGGCTATCCGCTCTACGACGAAAAGGGCTACGCCGCGCGCGTAAACGCAGTAAAAAGTGCGGATGTGCAAAAAGCCGCACAAATGCTAAGCGATAGGCTATTTACGGCGATTTTAAATCCAAAGGAGCGTTGATGTTTGCTTCATTTTTTAAAAACAAAAAATGGGCATTTTGGGCATATTCGGGAATATTTTTTCTAATTGCGATTAATTGGTATCAAACTACCTTAAATGTGAGAATA
>NZ_CALIMQ010000010.1 GCF_938045535.1 uncultured Campylobacter sp.
TTTTCTCTGCAGTTCCTTTGTAGTAGGGCTCGATGAAATTATCGAACGAATTTTTGAAAAAGCCCTCTTTGCTTAGCTTGATTAGCTCGCCGTTTAGAAAATCCAAAAGCTCCGAATTGCCCTTTTTCACGCCGATGGCTAAGAAATCCGAAGTGCCTAAATTTTTGATATTTACTTCAACCTTTTTATCTAATACCGGATAAGCCAGCACGACTAAGTTATCATCGGCATACCCGTCGCCCTGTCCAGCTTTTAGCGCCTTGTAGCAAGCGTTTGCGTTATCGCATCTGGCGATATTATAGCCTTGCTTTTCAAAGTATGTTTCTGCGGTACCGCCGCTAAGAACTAAAATAGTTTTATCTTGCAATTCATTTAAAGATTTAATCTTATCTTCGACGCGGGTCAAAATGCCTATATTGACGCTAAAATACGGGGTCGTAAAATCGATCTGCTTCTCGCGCTCCGGAGTTACGGTAAGAGTTGCGATAACCGCGTCGACCTTATCTTCTTGTAGGAATTTTATACGCTGATTTGCAAGCACGGAGGTAAACTCCACCTTCCCGCCTGATGGAAGCATATCTTTAGCGATGGCGTTTGCCATATCGACCTCAAAGCCCTGATGCACGCCGTCTTCTATCTTGCTAAACGGCGGCTGCGCGTCATAAACGCCTATTCTAAGTACTCCGCTACTTTTGATCTCGGAGAGCGACCTTGCGCAAAGCGCACTACTAGCTAAAGCTGCGACAAACAGACTTAAGAGAAATTTCTTCATCCTTTTTCCTTTCTCATAAATAATTTCAAAACTATTGCCACGGCTACGGAAAACCTCAAAATCCCGCCCGAATGGCAAGCAGACATTAAATTCGCCCGCAGGCGAAAAGCAATTTTAGCTTTTTATATCTTTAATGATTATTAAATAGTAAGTAAAGTCGCCAAATAAATTCGCTTTTTCATTGTTTGCTTCGATTTTGCGCGAGTTTTTTTTAGAGTTTTCATCCGCGTCCTAGCGATAGAATTTAAAATTTTTAAAATTTTGCAAAATTTTAAAGTCACGGAATTTTATAAAATTTTAAAGCTGCAGAATTGGGTGAGAAATTTTATGAGCGCTTTAAAACTCGCGATGAAATTTTAAAATTTTATGAGATTAAATTTTGCAGATTGCATTTGACAAAACAGCACAAAAAAGGAGTGGAATTTTAAAATTCCGCGCTTTAGCGCAGACATAGTGGAATTTAAAATTCTTAAATTTCTACTTCCGCCCAGCAAAGTGGAATTTTAAAATTTTTAGCAAGCGTCGTATTTTAAAAGCAAGCAAAATTAAATCTTTGCCACGCTACAGAATTCCGCGATAAAAGTGTGCCGCCAGCGCTAAATTTTGTGCCATAAATCATACTACAAACATCAGCTTGGCGCAAAGCACGATGATGAATCCGAATACAAAGGCGATCTTGTGGATATTTGCTCGTAAAAACTCAGGCGCGGGCCTTCCCATCGCGCGGCAGCTCAAATTTATCGCTACGCACACGGCGATGATGAGCGCGAGCGTGACTTTTAGCATAAAGATTTTTTGAAGCGGCGTGCCGAAATACCCGCCATTAGCGCTTCCGACCCAACGGCTCATCATCATTCCGCCGGTGATTATCAGCGTAAAAAGGCAAACCGGCATAATCTTAATCGCGCGCGAGCCGATCGCCTTTTTAACGCGCTCAAAATCCGCGCCCAGCGCGCTTTTAAGCCGCGAAAAAATCACGACGTCGAAAAATATGTAGCCCAAAAAGATAATGGCGCAGATGAGATGGACGATCTGCACGTAAGGATAAATTTGCTCCACCACCGCTCCTTGTTATGGAATTTCGCCAATTTTATGCGAAATTTCAAATTTTAGCAATGATTTTCATCAACGCGCCGCGAGCGGTTAAATTTAAGCCGATCGTGCGAGCGACGCAAATAAATTTTGGCAAAAGCGCGCGAGCAAATTTAGAAGTAAAGCCGCGCAGCTAAATTTAAAAATGGCCGCATTCGTAAATTTACAAAATTTACGAGCAGCGCCGCGCGGACGAAATTCTAAAATTCTAAAATTCTAAAATTCTAAAATTCCGTCCGCGAAAACCCGCGCAAATTCCGCAATCTATAACATCATCGAAAAGATTATGCCGAATACGATCAGCGGGATATTAAAGAAAATAAAGGTCGGCACGCAGGTATCCCAGATGTGGCTATGCCCGCCGTCGATATTCAGCCCCACGGTAGGCCCAAGCGTGCTATCGCTCGCAGGCGAGCCAGCATCGCCGATACCCGCTGCCACGCCGATGATAAAGATCGTTGCCGCCGTGCTAAAGCCCAACTGCGCGGCTAGCGGGCAGTATATCGTAGCGATGATAGGGATCGTGCCGAAGCTCGAGCCTATGCCCATCGTCACTAGCAGTCCGATACCGATCATTAGCAGCGCGCCGCCGAGTTTGCCGCCGCTTAAAGTGCTCGCTACGTGCACCAGCTCGTTCACGCCGCCGGTTTCTTTTAAGATCGTGCCGTATCCTGCGGCGATCAGCATCAAAAACGCGATGTATCCCATCATATGCACGCCCTCGTCAAATACGCTATCCAGCTTTTTCCACTCAATGCCTTTGCTAGCAAGCATTACCAAAATTCCGCTAAGCGCGGCAAACGGAAGGGATTTGATCCAAATTTGCACCGCGAAGCACACCGCGATGCCCGCTAGAGCGCCCCATTCGCGCATACCCATCTTAAGCTCGCTAAAATGCGCATCCAGGCTCTGTTTGGTTTCGGCGTAGTCTCTTGGCTTGCGGTAGTAGACCACGGCTAGGATGAGGCCCACGAGCATCGGCACGGCGCTTAGCCACATCACGCTCGATATATCGCTTAGGCTTACCGCGATACCGTTTGCGTTCATATTTTTTTCGATTAGCCCCATAAAGATAAGTCCGAATCCCAACGGCAGCGCCATATACGGCGTCTGCAAGCCGAACGTCAGCGCGCACGCTACGGCGCGGCGATCGATCTTTAGCGAGTTCATTATCTTGACTAGCGGCGGGATCAAAATCGGGATAAAGGCAATATGTACGGGGATTAAATTTTGTGAGAAGCACGCAAAAAAGGCGATCGAAAAGATAAAGACGTATTTTTTGTCGCTGATTAAATTTGCCACCGCGCGCACCAAGATCGCCGTTAAGTTGGTCTTTGAGATCGCGCTTGCGATGACGCCTAGCAGCAGATACGAGAGCGCGGTTTCTAAATTTCCGCCCATGCCGAGGCTGCCGGCGTTTTCGGGGTTGCCGTTTATGAATAAATTTATGGCATCTCCCAGCGGGATCTTGCTTGAGAGCACGGCGCATATCGTGCCGATTAGGATCGCAAGCATTACGTTGCACCTCAGCAAGCATAGCGCGCACATCACACAGATACTGATAAATACGGGATTGGTAAGCATCTTTTGCCTTTTTTGGAATTTTTGCAATTATATAGAATTTAGGGCTAAATTTTGCTAAAATTGCGCAAAAAATCGGCTAGGACGATGATGAAATATTTTTACTCCTCTTTTGTAGTAAGCCTAATTGCGCTTGCTATCGCGTTTTATATCGGCGGTGCTGGTGCCGCTTATATCTGCGCGCTTTTATGCGCGCTCGAAATCAGCCTCAGCTGCGACAACGCCGTAGTCAATGCCAAAGTGCTAAAAGATATGGCGCCGGTGTGGCAGAGCAGATTTATCCTCTGGGGCATTCCGATCGCGGTTTTTGGCATGAGGTTTTTATTCCCCGTGCTAATCGTTGCCGCAAGCGCGCATCTGGGTCTTTGGGAAACCCTCGTGCTGGCGCTTAAGCAGCCGCACCGCTACCATGAAATTTTAAGCGAGAACGAAGCGCAAATTTACGTTTTCGGCGGCGCGTTTTTGCTGATGGTCTTTTGCGATTTTTTCTTCGATGCGCAGCGCGAGCTACACTGGCTGGGCATAATCGAAAATAACGGGCTCTTGCGATTTTTAAAGCGCATTCCAAACGCTCCCACGCTGATCGCTCTAGCCGCGGGGCTCGTGCTGCTTGCTAAAACGGGCTCGGCTACGCTCGGCGTAGCGTATTTCGGCGCGATCCTGCTCTATCTGCTCATCTCCTGCTTCGACCGTCTTTTCGGCACGGACGGCGTAAAAAACGGTCTCGCGGGCTTTTTGTATTTAGAAACTCTGGACGCGAGCTTTAGCTTCGACGGCGTGATCGGCGCGTTTGCGCTAAGCGATAATATCTTCATCATCATGCTAGGTCTCGGCGCCGGCGCGATGTTCGTGCGCTCCATCACGCTGTATCTCGTCGCGCGCGGCACGCTGTCGCACTTCGCATATCTGGAGCACGGCGCGCACTATGCTATCGCATGTTTGGCGTTTATAATGTTTGCCAAGCTGAAATTTGAAGTAAGCGAGATCATAACGGGCACCGTGGGGATATTATTTATCGCGCTATCGCTCCTTTCGTCGGTGCTTTACAACCGCCGCAACAAACGCAAGTTGATCGAAACGATCGCGGGAAACAACGAGTGAAATTTCATAGCGAGCTTTACGGCGCGCAGGCTAAATTTTAAAATTTCAAGCTACCGCCGCAAGCGGTAAAATTTGCCCGCTTGCGCCGCGTTAAATTTCAAAAGACGCCGAATTTCAAAAAGCGCTAAATTTAAAGACGCGAGATGACATTTTAAAATTCAAATCAGCGATCGCGCGAGCTTAAGCCTTTATCGCGCAATATCTGTAGCTCCTCGCCGCCGGGTGGCGGGCTATTTGCGGACTCGCCGCTCTCGCTTGCGCCGCCAAAAAGCTCCTCATTCAAGCGCAGCTCGTCAATGATACCAAGAAGCTGCAAAACCTCGGCCTTTATCCGCTCGGCGTCTCTTAGCGTAGTGCGCGGCGAAAACAGCGCGGCTTCGAAGCGGTTTTTCGCGCCGTTTAAAAATAGATAAAATTTTCCGTCCATAAACGCCGCGCTAAGAGCGATCTTGGGCGCAAGCTTAAGCTTCAAAGCCCCTAAGCGATCCATAAAGCTAGGCGTCAAAAGATACCGCGCCTCGATCTTATCGCTTGCGAACACGCGAAATTCCTCGCCGAAAATCACGTCGTCCATCACCTCCTGATCGCCTAAAAATTTGGTGCCGGGCGAGCGGTCCGCGATGATGGTTTGCCCCTTAAATTTCTTATAAAACTCGCACACCAAAACCGAGCCGCTAAAGGCTTGCACATATTCGCCGAGCCTCCAAGCGTTCCAAAGCGCGATCGCCGATAGCAAAAAAGCCGCGGAAAGATCGCTCTTGGACCTTTGAGATAACTCTACAAGCCTCATAGATTCTCGCGTTTCATAGATTTTTATCGCCTCGCTTAGGCTAAATTTTACCCCTTTATACACGCCGTCTATCTGATCCTCGGCTACGAATTCATTATTCGGATAGATGCCCGTTTTGCGGATCTCTTCTTCGTCTATGCCGCTTTGCGGCTCGTATCTAAAGGCGGGGTCGATATCTGAAATGATGGCGCGGATGAAGGCGTCTTTGTAAAAGGCGTTGTACTCCCACTTAGCGATGGAATCATCATAAATCCCCCATACGCAGCTTACCGCAATTATCGGGATCATCGCGGACATCAGCACGGCGGAGGAGTATTCGTTTTGGATCAAGCCGTGGATAAACCAGCCGACGGAAAAAACCGCGATACATAGCAATAAAATCAGCGGTTTTAGAAATTTTATCTTGCACTGCTGCTGCTTTTTTGCCAGCTCCTCTATCGTTCTGTCCATATCCAAAATTTAACTCCGAATTTGATTTGCCTAAATTTCGCCCCTTATTTTACGCTAAATTTTATTAAAATTTCATCCGTTAAGCGGGTTTAAGATTTTTTATGCTATTTTTGCGACCTATTTCGATCAAAAGGCATAAGATGATAAATTTACCGAAAAATTGCGTGGTTTTTACCTATCCGAAAATGGGCGGCAGCGGCAAATTTTTGCCCGCAGAGTTACGCGACGTGGCAGGGCTTACAGGCTGCACGCTTCAGTGCAAGGCCTACGAGAGCGCGCTTGCGCAGATAAAAGCCCTCGACTTTGAGCTTATCGCCGTAGGCAGCATGGGCGAGGCGGGCACGAGCGAGTTTAAGTGCGCTACGGGCGCCACGTTTGAGTTCATAAATGACGAAAAATTCGAGCTTGAAGCGCCGCTGCGGCTAGAAACCTTCACCACCGGCGACGGGAAGAAATTTTACCACCGCCAAACTCTGATTTTTCGAGGCGGCAAAGAGATAAAGCGCTTTAGCCGAATTGCCGAGCCCGAGCAGGACGCACAGAATGTACTTGCGGCGCTAAAGAGCTTGTGATCGATCGCTTCGGCGCCGCACTTTAAATTTCGCGCTCCAAACGCGTTGCGACACGGAGCCGGAATTTAGCGCAGAGCGCATTTTCATTAAATTCAGCATTTTTAATTAAAATGGCGCTAAATTTAACGGAGGCGGGTATGAAAAAATTTCTATTTTTGGCGATATTTTGCGCACTTGCGGCAAACTGCGGCGAGAGCGCGCAAGCGGATAAAATTTCTGCGGCGGGCAAAACAACGAGTATCGGCGAGACCGCCGCGCAAAGCGCTCACTTTCTAAAGAGCAGCAAGGCAAGCGCCGGCTCGCAAAGTAGCGCCGATGCAGTCATCCAAACGGACGGAATTTCGCGGGCGGATCTGCAAAGCTGCATCGTAAAAAGCGACGAAGGCTCCTGCGAGCGCGTCGCGCGCGGCCTGAAAAGCGGCTGCGAGCGCAAAGATCAGCTGTCGTGCTTTTTCTATGCAGATGCGCTAGGGCGGGGCTTGGGCGTGGAGAAGGACGTCGTGGCGTCGTTTGAGCTTTTTCGCGAGCAGTGTGATGCCGGCAGCAGCGAAGCGTGCTACGAGCTGTCGGTCAAATATCTCCAAGGAATCGGCACCCCTCAAAGCTTTGAGCTCTCGGGGCAAGCGCTAGACAGGGCGTGCAAAATGCACAACAAGCGCGCCTGCGCGGTGCTCGATCTACTGCCGAAAAATTAGCGCGGCAGAAGCGGTAAAATTTCTGGCTTCAATCGCAAATAGGGCGCGTGAGCCTTTGAAATTTTAGCAGGCGGCGAGTGCGACACGCGATGAAGCAGTAAATCGGAGCGCGCGAGCGGATAAGCAAAATCAAAAGGAGTAGAGATGAAAGCTTTAAAGCTTGCACTGGCTGCGGCGCTGGTGCTTAGTTTAGCAAACGCGGACGGCAAAGCCAAAGAGTTTAAATTTAGCGGCGCAAAAACTAGCGCGCTTTTAGCAAAGTGCAGCAAAAAGGACGCCGCCGCATGCTACGAAGCGGCGATGAGATACGAGCTGGGCGGTCGCGGCGTCGTGCGAAACCGCCTCAAAGCGCAGGGCTTTTTCGCAGACGCCTGCGAGCTCGCTACCCTCGCCGAGCGGATGCAGGGAGATAAAATGAGCGGCGCAGGTGGGCGCGCGATGAGCGATCTGCGCGAGCGAGCCTGTCTGGGCAACGCCGCGGCGCTGGAGAGCTTCGCGAGCGGGCAGTGCCGCAGCCTCGTGATATACGACGAGCTTTGCGAGGGCGGCTCGCAGGAGGCGTGCGACAATCTGGCGCGGATGAAGCGCGAGGGCTGGGCGCCTAAGGAGAGCTGTAGCGAGGAGATAGTCGCAAAATTCGGCGACGGCAAGCCACAGAGATAAAATTCCATTCTATTTTACGGCGATAAAATTTTTGGAATTTTAGCAAAATAAAATTTGCCGAAATTTTAGTAAAGCTCGACCGAAAGAGCGGCTAGGCGGGTTAAATTTCAAATTCCAAAGCGGATTTAAATTTGTGTCTTGAGTGGCGTCAATTTTTGGACTCAGCAAAGATTATAATTCGCGCGCTAAAACTTTAAAATTAAAAATCCCGTGTAACAGCTGGAGTTACAATTTTAAGAACTAGAATTTAAACAAAATCTGAAATTTAGTCGTGACGATGATATAATTTTTTAGAATTTCGCAAGCGTAAAATATCAAAATTTTACGTATCTACGTCGAGCCGCTCCAAAAAAGTGCGAAATTGGAATTTTAAACTACCGTCTTGTGCGAGGAGGCGATAATTTTAAGCAGCTAGAATTTCAATTAATGCGGCTTAAAATTCAAGCGTAACGGGCAAATGCGTGCATCGCAAGCGATGTATTTCAAATATGGGCTCAAGGCTCGCTAGACGCGGAATTTGAACGCCACGAGCGATAAATTTTAAAACGCCTATTTTAAAATTGCGAGGCGGGGATTTAAATTTAAGTGCGGTGAGCGATTAAATTGCAAAAGGAAGCTTAAATTTAAATATCGCAGCTCACAAATTATGCGATGAAATTTTGCGCCTAAATTCCGCAAAATTCGGCGCGCGATGAACGTTTGATGATATCGTAGTTAGATCATTAAACCAAGCTTCAATCACACTTAAAACCCTATTTACCGAGCACTCGCGCAAGCGGGTATTGCAAACCGCCGAAGTAAAAAAAGCCTGATCGGAAGCGTTTGTGGCGTATCCCAATCGACCACGCCCCATATTTTTGCTCTATAGCCTAGCTCGCGCACGAAATTTTAGATTTTGAAATTTAGCGCAAAAATATTATAATTTCGCCCAAATCACGGCTAGGACGGAAAATGAACTCACGCGTGCAAAACGAATATCTAAAATCAAAAATTATGAGCGCCGAGAAAGCCTGCGAACTGATCCCAAATGGCGCATCGGTGGGCTTTAGCGGCTTTGTTGGGGCGGGCTGCGCACTAGCGCTGCCACAGGCTCTGGCGCAACGAGCGACAACGCTGCACAAAAAAGGCGAGCCCTATCAAATCGAAATTTTTACGGGCGCATCGACCGATCCGCTTTTAGACGGAGTTTTGGCAAAAGCAGGTGCCGTGAGCTTTCGCGTGCCGTTTTTTACGGATGCCGATATGCGCCGTGCGATAAATAGCGGCGCCGTGCGATACACGGACGTGCATCTATCAAGCCTTGCCGCGCAGCTTAAAGCTGGCTTTTTTCCACATCTAAACTTTGCCGTGATCGAAGTGGTGGCGATTAAAGAAAGCGGCGTGCTCGTGCCGTCCACGTCGCTAGGCAACAACCAAGCCTGGCTCGATATCGCCGATCGCGTGATTTTAGAAGTGAATTACTACCAGCCACTTGAGCTGGAGGGCATTCACGACGTTACAGATCTGCGCCTACCGCCGCATGCTGAGGATCTGCCGATCAAGCACGTAGGCGATCGCGTAGGTAACCCCTATATGCATGTAGATCCCACCAAAGTAGTCGCTGTCATAGAGGCTAGGACGCATGATCGCGTCAATAATTTCACCGCCGTGGATGAAATTTCAAGTGCGATCGGGCGCAACGTCGTAAAATTCTTAAAAAACGAGGAGGCTTGTGGCAGACTTCCCGCAAAGAAGCTACTGCCGCTACAATCTGGTATCGGCAACGTTGCTAACGCCGTGCTTAGCTCGCTACAAAATGCTGGCTACCAAGGGCTGCAATGCTACTCCGAGGTGATTCAAGACGGCATGCTAGATCTCATCAAAAGAGGCGTCGTAGGCACTGCAAGTGCCACAGCGCTATCGCTTAGCCCTGCAGGTGTCGAGGAATTTCAAAAAAACATCGATTTCTACCGCAAGCACATTATACTGCGTTCACAAGATGTCTCCAACTCGCCAGCACTCATCAGAAGGCTTGGCGTCGTATCGATGAATGGCATGCTAGAGGCAGACATCTACGGCAATGTAAACTCCACTAACGTCATGGGCTCGCAGATGAAAAATGGCATCGGCGGTAGCGGCGACTTCGCTCGCAACGGATATTTGTCGCTATTTCTTAGCCCGTCGCTAGCTAAAGGCGGCGCGATCAGCGCTATCGTGCCGTTCGTGAGTCACGTTGATCATACCGAGCACGACACTCAAGTCATCATCACCGAATACGGCATCGCCGATCTGCGCGGCAAATGCCCTCGTGAGCGTGCTCGCGCGATGATAAGCATCGCGCATCCCACTTACCAAGACGCGCTGAGAGATTATTTCGAGCGGGCATGTGCGCAGCCCTGTGCAGGGCATACTCCGCATATCCTAAGCGAGGCACTGTCGTGGCATCAAAGATTTAAAGATACGGGGAGCATGAAGGCTTAGAGCGAATTTGCTTGAGCTAA
Organism: uncultured Campylobacter sp.; assembly: GCF_938045535.1. GTDB lineage: Bacteria > Campylobacterota > Campylobacteria > Campylobacterales > Campylobacteraceae > Campylobacter_B. The sequence goes on from NZ_CALIMQ010000010.1 coordinate 10,197, forward strand.
TGCATTAAAGCCTAAAATTTAAGCTCATTCTCGCTGAAAGCAAGAAAGTTTGCACTTAAAAATTCCGCCTGCATTTGAAAGCTCTATCGCTAATTAGAGCAAAGCTTGTTAAAATTTTTATTTTTGCAAAGCTCGCGCGAAATGTTTATAAAATGAATGGATCGAAATTTGCGCCATAAAATTTTAAAATTTGCAGGCGGATTTAAGGCGCGGAATTTAAAATTTATCGCTACGGAATTTTAAAATTTTGAACTTCGCAAAATTTCATCCATAAATCTGCTATCAAATTTTAAATTTAGCTCTCACTTCATTTGCCATGCGCAAGCTTTTTTGGCAATTTAGCTATAAGGCGCGCCATAAGTTCGCGATAAAATCACGTAGTATTTGTCAAGATAAATTCCGTATTAAAGCAGCAGCTTGCTAAATCAAAATTTATCGCCTTACGAAGGCGATCTTTGGGCTATAAATTTAAAGAGGCGGGCTATAAAGTCGCGGCGAGATGAGGTTAGAATTTTATCCTCGAAGGCTCCATCGGCTTGCTGTAGAAGTAGCCTTGCATATATTTAATCCCCATCTCTTCTAAGATGATTGAAATTTCGTGGTTTTCTACGTATTCGGCGATGAGCTCGTAGCCCTGCTTGCGCGCGAAGTTAGCGATGGTTTCGACGATAGCGCGCGAGTTTTTGTCGTTTGCGATGTTTTTGATGAGCGCTCCGTCGATCTTTATGTAATCCACGTCGAGCGTTAAAATTCTATAGTAGTTGGAGTATCCGCTGCCAAAATCGTCTATCGCGACCTTGCAGCCGTAGTTTTTGGCTACGGCGATGAAGCTTCTAAGACTCTCGTAATCGTCAAATTCCTCGCTTTCTAAAATTTCGATGAATAGATTTGAAGCATTTGGGCTGGATGCGAGCTTGCGCTCTAAAAGCTCTTTGATGCCTTCGTTTGCGATGTCAAAATATGAAAGATTTATGCTAAAGCAAGTTCCCGCGAAGCGGTCTAGCAAGCGAAAGGCTTCGTTTATTACGACCTGAGTTAGCGGGATGTAGAGAGAGGTTTGCTTTGCGATGTCGATAAACTCACCCGGGCAGCGCGTCTTGCTCGAGCGGTCGATTAGGCGGATTAGAATTTCATATACTAACGGAACATAATCACCGCCCTCGGTGCCGTAGGTGTTACCACTAGGATCGCGGTGGGTGATATCAAATATGGGCTGAACAAGCACAAAGACTTGATTTTTCTTGATCGCATTTTGAATGGTGTTGATCATAATCTGATTTTGCAGATATTTTTCCTCAATCGCATTTGGGCGCGAGTAAAAGCCCACGTGCTCGTTTTTGCTCTGCGCCTCATACATCGCCATAACCGCCTGAAAGACCCTATTTGCGCCGCCCGCTACATCTGCACGCTCGCTCACGCCCATCGTGATATTTAAAGGCGCGGAGGCAAAGCCCTCGGTCGTATGGAGATTAAAAACCTTGTCGGTGAAGTATTTATTTATGATCTCCACATCGCGCGCGACATTTAGCCCCTCGTAAAATAGGCAAAACTCATCCGATTGGATGCGAAAGATACTAGCTTTGATCTCGTGCGATTCGATACACATCGCAAGCGTACGCGCAAAGGAGCGCAGAATTTCATTCGTCGTCTCTGCCTTGTAAAAAAGCCGTAAATTTGCAAAATTTACGATAGTTATATAGATCGCTACGCCCGTTTTTTCGGCGTTTATTAGCTCATATAGCGCTGCTTCGTTGCCCTGGCCCGTAAGATGATCGATATAGACTTGATTGTTTAAGCTCTCCTTTGCGCTCGCAAGAGCTAGTTTCATAATCTCGCGCTCGCCGATGTCATGAGCGTAAAGCGCATATAGCGGCGGCTTGGATGCAGCAGCGATATTTGATAGCCTTAGGCTCACATCGGCTAGCTCGCCGTTTTTACGAAGCAGGCGCGTATCTTTGGCGCTTTTATTTACCATCGCAGGAAGTTCGGTCCCTTTATCTTTGGGCATCAAAACTCCAAGATCGCTCCCTTGTAGCTCGCTTTGTTCGTAGCCGCTTAAGCTAAGCGCGCTTTTATTGGCGTATAAAATTTTAAAGCTCTGATCTGCCAAAACTATCGCTTCGCCTGCTTGCTCGCATAGCGCGCGATAGGGCGCGAGGGCGCGTTTACTACGCAAAGCATCGGAATTTATGATGTAAGTAAGCAGTAAAAACGACAAAAACACCGCCGTGTAAAGCATCGTCATTTGCATAAACGAGCCGTAAAATTCCTCACTAGCGTAAGAAAATCGCTCGCGCAGGCTTGCGAAGCGCTCGTTTAGTAACGAGAGATTATCGCTTACAATGATATTTTGCCGCTCGAAATTCCTTAAAATTTGCCGCGCAATTCCTATAAACGCAGCTTCGTCGGGGCTTGACGCATCTGCGCTTTCTAGCGCACTTTTTAAAGCAGAGATCTCGGAGCGATTTTTATAATTAAGCCCTAAAATTTGAGAGTAGAGATTTGCTCTTTGCACATTTGTGCCACTGGATAAAAATTTTTGCTGCAGACTTTGAAAAAGGATTAAATTCTGCGAATTTAAAGCCCCAAGCTCGTCCAAAAGCGAAATCTTATCGCTAAAAGCGTTTCCGATCGCGCGCACATCGCTGCTAAGTCCGATTTTATCGATGATTTTGTCTTTTTGTAAAGCTTGCAGCACCTGATAGATGCCGCGCATATCGGCATTTGCGATCGAAAAGTCCCTTCTTGCGATCTTTGCATCAAATAATATATTTAAGCGGTTATCGGCGTTATCGATCAAAGCTAGCTCGCGCGAAATCGTGCTAAATCTCGCTACATCTCTTAGCGACGAGAAATAATTCCCGGCGATGATTATGCCTAATATCATAATCCCCACCATCAAAGCCCACATTATCTTATCTTTCATCCTGCGCCTCCGTCATCTCGCCCTTAAGTGTAGCCAAAAAGCTCATCAAAGCATCAAGCTCCCCATCGTTAAGATCGTATTTTAGCAGATCCTTTGCGATCTGCCGCACCGCAAGACGCAAATCCGTCTGCCCGTTTACGTAAGGTGCGGTTTGCGTGATATTACGCAAGCTAGGCACGCGGCGCAACTCAAATCCGTCGGAAGTGAACCTATGCCTAGGCGCATCCTCCTCTTCCGCGCTTGGGCGAATTTTAGTAAAACTGCCGGTGCCTAGGCTAACGCCGTTGTGACATGCCGAGCACAGCCGCACAAAAAGCACATATCCGTTATATTCGGCATCATTTAGCTTAACCTCGCCGCGCAAAAATCGGTCAAATTTGGAATTTATCGCCGTTTTGGACTTTAAAAATTCCGCCAGCGCATCAATGAAGTTCGCCGTATTCGCCTCGCCGTAAGCACTTTTAAAAGCCTGCTTGTAGGCTAAATTCTTCCTGATAAGCTTTAAAATTCTATCTTCGCTCGCGTCCAGTTCATTCCCGCTAAAAACCGACGCCGCGATCCGCGCTTCAAAGCCCGCGAAATTATAATCGCCTAAGTAGCGGTCAAAATAATAAGAATTTATGAGCGTAGGCACGCGTCCATCGCGCACCGAAGCGCCCGAATCGTTTAGATAGAAGTTATGGCAGCTTTCGCAGGAGCGGCCTTTACTGCTAAATCTTACGTCGGTAAAAATTTTTGCGCCCAGCCGCGCCTTTTGTGGGTCGTATTTAGGCATCTCAAGCGGCGAGAAAAGATTGCCGCAAAGCCCCAAAACCGGCGCCAGGCTAAATATAAAACAGCTTAAAGCTCGCTTCAATCTCATCGCTTATCATCCCGCTTCTAACCCGCTTTTTCAAAAGCTCCTCGATCTCGCGCTCATACTCAGCGATCCTTTCTTGCAAGTGAAAGATCACGTCCACGCCCGCAAGATTGACGCCAAGCTCCTTTGTAAGGTTTAAAATCATGCGTATGCGGTCCATATCGTGCGCCGAATATAGTCGCATATTGCCCTCGGTGCGACCCGGGCTCACAAGCCCTTCGCGCTCGTATTGACGTATTGTTTGAGGATGAATATCCAAGACCTTCGAGACTATCGATATGAGATAAACCGGCTCATCGTAATCATGCATTTTGATGCCTCCTTATAGCTTTTGCAGCGCGGCTTTGACGTCCTCGCCCAGCGAATCGACGTCGGGTAGGACGACGTTTACCACCGCGTATAGATCGCCTAAAATTTTACTTTTGCGATTTTGCACGCCGTAGCCTTTTAAGCGGTATTTCTGCCCGTTTTTGGTATTTTTTGCGATCTTTATCGTCGCGCTTTTACTTGGCGTCGAAATTTCTATTTTTCCGCCAAACATCGCCGTTTTCAAAGGAATGTCAATCTTTTTGAAAAGATCGTCGCCTTCGCGGCTGTACTCGGCGCTTGGCGCGATTTTTATCTCTAAAATTAGATCGCCGCTTTGAGCGCCTGATTTTTGTCCTTTACCCCTGATGCGCAGCTTCTCGCCCGCATTGATGCCCGCGGGTACTTTAAATTTAACCGTCTCGCCGCCTATGCGCACGCTCATCTCGCCGCCTTGTATCGCGGTTTCAAAAGGAATTTCAATCGAGCTGTGCGTATCTAGGCTCTGCGCGCCGCCAAAGCCGCCGCCGAAACTGCTGCCGCTAAAGCCACCAAAACCTTCTCCACCACCGAAAGAGCTGAAACTAAATCCACCGCGCGAGCCTGCGCTTTTTGCGCCGAAAGAGCCACCGAAAATGCTGTTTAGGATGTCGTTTAGATCGCCCATGTTCGCCGAGCCCTGCGCGAAGTCGTGGAAATTCTGTCCACCGAACATCTCATCGCCATGGCGGTC
>NZ_CALIMQ010000011.1 GCF_938045535.1 uncultured Campylobacter sp.
TCAAGAGTTTTTATGATCTCGCTTTGCAGAGTTGCGAAATCGCGCCCTTTAAGACCGGCTAAATTTGCGCCTTTTCTATCGGCTACCAAAGCGCAAGCTGTAAAAATCATCCTATGCTTTAGGTTGTTGATGCCAAAATTTATATGTAGGTTATCATTTATTGATTTAGTACATAAGTAAATTTTAGGCTTATCTATACTGCTCTGAGTAAATAGCTTAAGATAGTAATCTTTGCTAAAAAGCTCACTATCTTCTCTATAAAATTTATCGTTTTTATAAATTATTGCTTCGTTGCCATTATATAAAATACCTATTACTTGATTGTATTTGCTTCTTGTTATGTTTATATATTCTTGAAGTTGCGGTAAATTTTGATCCAGATTTGAATTCGGCTCATAGGCTTTGGTCTCTAAAATTATGGCAACTTCGTTTATATCGTGCGGAAAATACCAACCGTCGGGCTTTTTATTAACCCCGCTAAAACCAAGTTCATTAAACGTAGTTATTTGTCCGACGCCGCTTTTAGCGTATTTTGAATCTTGAAATTTTAGTAACGCTCCAGCATTTTGCCTAATTACATCTTCGCTAACTCTCGAAGTCCCATACATCATAACAATTTTCCTTAATTTTGCCTATATATTACTATTAATCTAATGAGCGGCACGTAGATTTTTATCCTACATACACCCAAGGATAAGATTGCATAATTTGTGATCCATCATATTTCATTTGGTTCAAATTTTATTCCAAATTTAAACCAAACTCTAACTCTTTTTCGTAGCCTTAGCATACGCCGCGACGTATTCAAAGCCCGAATATAGCGTCAGTACAACTGCGATCCAGAGTAGGGCGTTTGCATAGGGCCATTGCATCGTTAGCCAGCCGATAGCGATCATCTGAAAGACCGTTTTTACCTTGCCCGCCATCGACGCGGCGACCTCTACGCCGTCGCCCGCCATCGCTACGCGAAGACCCGTGATGAAAAACTCGCGGATTAGGATCAGATAGATCGCCCACGGGCTAGCGCGTCCGATAAACATAAGCCCCAAAAAACCCGCAAGCGTAAGCATCTTATCGGCGAGCGGATCGATGATGGCGCCTAGTTTGGTCTTCTGGTTCCAAGAGCGCGCGATGTATCCGTCGAAAAAGTCCGTGACGGAGGCGATGACGAAGACTAGCGCGGCAAAATAATCGATCCAGCTTATGTGCACCGAGCCCACCATGCCGCCGTTCGCATGGCCTGCTAGTAAAATCAGCCAGAAAAACAGCGGCGCCAGCGCAACGCGAAAGCTCGCTAAAATATTGGGTAAATTTAGCATTATTTAAAGGTCGTTCCGCCGTCGACGATGAAGGTGTGCCCCGTCACCCAGCTAGCCTTGCTCGAGCATAGAAATAAACATGCTCCCGCCAAATCCTCCGGCTGCCCCATGCGTCCTAGCGGGCTAAGCTCGGCGGTTTTGTCGCGTACCTCTTCGTAGTTGGTAAAGGCTCGCAGCGCGTCCGTCTCGATCGGTCCGCCGCTAACGACGTTTACGCGGATGTTTTTTTCGCCGAGCTCGGTAGCGGCGTAGCGCGCCATCGCCTCAACTGCGGCTTTCGCCGTGCCGTGACCCGCGTAGTTTTCGATATAGACTAAATTTCCCGTGGAGCTAAGCGAGATGATCGAGCCGCCGCCTACCGCTTCCATGCGCTTTGCTGCCTCTTGCGCGCCCACGACGAAGGCATTTACCGTCGCTGTAAAGATATTATTGATACCGCGCGGCTTTAGCCTCATAAATTTAGTGTATCCGCCCGCGACCGCGCGACCCGAGATGATGGCGTTTGAGATGAAAAAATCCACTCGCGCAAAATCCTCGTCGATCTTGGCAAAGAGCTCCTTGTAGGTCTCGGGCTCCAAGATATTGAGCGCATAAGCGCGCGCCTTGATGCCGTAAGCCTTCTCAAGATCGGCTGCTTGCGAAGTCGCTAGCTCCTCGTTGGAATTATACGTAAAAGCGATATTTGCCCCTGCAGCTGCGAATTCCAAAACTATCGCCCTGCCTATGCCTCTCGTGCCGCCGCTGATAACTAGCGTTTTTCCTTTAAATTCGTTCGTCAATTAAAATCCTTTGATAGTGTATTGTTTCATTACGTTTTCTATTTTTTTGAGATTTTCCGCGCTCGGCTCGCAAAGCGGCAAGCGGTACTCTAAACTCGGCGTTAAGCCTGCAATATACATCGCCGCTTTGATCGGGATCGGATTGCTCTCGCAGAATAAAATTTTATTGATCGCGTAGAGATTGTCGTTGATCTGCTTAGCTTTTAAAAACTCATTTTGCAGCGCAAATTTCGTTAGTCTCGCCGTGTAATCGGGCAGTAAATTTGCGGTGACGGAGATCACACCCTTGCCGCCGTTGCTTAGGATCGGATAGTTGATCGCATCTTCGCCGCTAAGCACGCTAAGGCGCGGCTCGTGTGCGAGCAGATCGACGCATTTATCGATGCTGCCGCTTGCTTCTTTGACGCCATAGATGTTCTCGCAGTCGTTAAAAAGCTTGATGATCGTATCTGCGGCGATGTCGCAGCCGGTGCGACCAGGGACATTGTAGAGTAGCACCGGCAGATCTACCGAGCTTGCGATCGCCTTGTAGTGTAGATACAATCCTTTTTGGGTGGGTTTGTTGTAGTAGGGTGCTACGGATAAAATTCCGTCCGCGCCGTGAGCCTGCGCAAACTGCGCGAGCCCGATCGCTTCGTGAGTTGCGTTGCTGCCCGCGCCCGCCAGCACCTTGACATCCGTGCCCTTGCACGCATCTACGGCGATCTCGATACAGACGCGATGCTCGTCGTGCGTCAGCGTCGCGCTCTCGCCCGTGGTACCGACGGGCACGACCGCGCTTATGCCGTTTGCGATCTGTCTTTTGATGAGCTTAGCGTAGGTCTGCTCGTCGAGTTTACCCTCTTTAAAAGGCGTGATCAGCGCCGTCATAGAGCCGATTATGACATTTTTATTCATCGTTTTCCTTTCGTAAGATAATGCTCGTGGAGCTTTTAAGGCTTAGATAGGTTTTCATCGCTTTTTTAACCGCGCTTTTATCCAGGCTTTTGATCTCGCGCTCCAGCCTAAATAGCGCGTCCAGATCGCCGCGGACGATGTAGCTGCCGTACATCTGCGCTACCTTGCTAGCGCTGTCGAGGGAGTAGATCAGATCGCTACTTAGGGTGTTTTTGATCTTTAACATATCGTCGTCGCTTATTTTAGCTTTTTTGGCTTTTTCGATCAGCGCTAAAATTTCACTCCTCAGCGCCTCGCCGCTTACGCCTTGGTTACAAACGCCAAAGACTATAAATAAATTCTCGTCCTTGGCGCTCATATCGTAGATGTTGATCTGATTGGCGAGCTTTTTTTCATCGACCAGCACGCGCTGCAAAAGTGAGCTCTTGCCGCCGCTAAGATATATATCCATCGCTTTGATCGCCGCGGCGTCAGGATGGTTAAACGGCGGAATTTTAAAGGCGACTGCAATGATTTGCGCCTCGCTGCTTTTGTAAATAACGCCAAGCTTCTCGCCGTCTTGCGCGGGCTCGGTGCAGTGAAGGTGCGGAATTTCGCTTTTGTTTTTTACGGGCGCGAAGTGTTTTTTGGTTGCATCAAACGCCGCCTTTTCGCCGATGTCGCCGGTGATCAGCAGCACGGCGTTTTGCGGCTGATAAAATTTAGCGTGAAATTCTTTGATATCTTTGATACTCCAGTTTTCGATGTCCTTGCGAAAGCCGATCGGCGTCCAGTGATACGGGTGGTACAAAAACGCAGCGTTATAGAGCCTGAAAAATAGATATCCGAACGGATCGTTATCGGTGCGCCACAGTCGCTCTTCGAGCACGACCTTGCGCTCGGGCTGAAATTCTTTGTCTTTGAGGCTTAAATTTTGCATTATGTCGGCGTAAAGATCCAAGCAGACCTCTAAATTTGAGCTCGCGCACTTGATGAAATAGTGCGTGTAATCAAAGCCCGTGCTTGCGTTATTCACGCCGCCAAAGCCCTTTACGATCGCGTCGAACTCGCCCGCTTTGCGATTTTTCGTGGATTTAAAATTTAGATGCTCCAGCATGTGCGCTATGCCGCTTTTGCCCATCGTCTCGTCGCGCGAGCCGACGTTGTAAAACACGTCCACGCTGATGACGCCGCTGCCTTTATTCATCGGAATGTGATAAATTTGAAGCCCGTTTTGTAGCGTGATTTTCTTAAATTTCGGAAACATTAATCTTTTTTCGCCTTTCGTTTTTTGTTTGAGTTTTGCTCCGCGTCTTGGGCGCCGCTCGCTTCTTTAACCTCTTTAAGCTCTTTGGCCTCGGAATTTTTAGTTTTGGCGCTGCTTTGCTTTGCGTTTTTGCTCTTGGAACTTTTGCTTTCTGCGCTACTTTTTGGCGCGGCTTTAGTTTTAGAATTTTTGCTTTCTATGTCGTTTTTTGGCGCGGCTTTAGTTGCGGTTTTATTTTTCGGCGTGGTTTTAGTTTTGACAGTTTTGCTCGCCGTGCCGCCTTGTTTTGCTTTTTTGGCCTCTAAATTCTCGCTTTTTGTGTCGCTTTTCGAGAGATTTTTAGCTGTGGCATCTTTCTGCTGCGAGGCGTTGTTATCCTGCACGACGTCTTTCCGCGAGGCGTCATCATACTGCGCAGTACCCTTCTGCGCGGCATCTTTTTGCGTAGCGTCCTTTGAAATTTTACCGCGCTTGGAGGTTACGTCGCTTTTTGAAATTTGACTTTGTTTTTGATCCGCACCGTTTTTGGAAGCTCTTTTTGAAATTTTATCTGGCTTCTCATCGGCGCCGTCTTGCTTTGCGCTTTTAGCCTCTAAATTTTCGCTTTTTGCGCTGCTTCGTTTTGTATTTTTAACCTCGGAATTTTTGTTATTCGCGCTACTTTTAATCTCTGAATTTTCGCTCATCTCCCCGCTTTGCTCGATCGATCTTTGATCCGTCGCGGTATCCGCGCTTGCTAAGACGTTTAAATTTGCCGAAGTGCCGGAATTTTCATCCGCTTCGGAGCCCGAGCCTGTTTTAGTGCTCGAAATTTCATCTGCTTGAACACTCGAAATTTCATCTGTTTGAGCGGCGGGAATTTCATCCGCTTGGGTGCTCGATATTTCGCTTTTGTCGTCGTTAGAATTTTCGTCCGTATCCTTACTTTCGGGCTCGTTTGAAATTTCGCTCGTTTCCTCACCTTCGGCCGTGCTTGAAATTTCATCCGTTTTGGCATTCGCCTCTTTGTCTTCGCAAGCGCGCAAATCCGCGCCGTCGCCGCGACTTTCGGCTTGATCATTTCTGATGCCGTATCCTTCGCCCGCGCGATCTTTTAAATTTACCCCGACCGCCTCGCCGACGCTATTAAAGCCGTCTGCGCGCAAAAGCTCTGCCAGCCCCTCGTTGATCAATTTTGCGACGAACGGACCTTTGAAGATAAAGGCGGTAAAAATTTGAACCAGACTCGCGCCTGATTTGATGCGCTCGTAGGCCTCCTGCGCGCTGTCTATGCCGCCGCAGCTGATTAGGATCGTGCGGCCGAAGAGCTCGCGAGCGACCTGTGCGAAAAGCTTTCGCGATTTTTCGGTGATCAGTTTGCCGCTTAGGCCTCCGAAGTCCCTAGCGTTGGGGCTTAGTGAATAATCAACGCTCGTGTTGTTTATGATGATGCCGCTTGCGCCGCTTTGCACCGCACACTCGCACAGCGCGATTGCCTGATCCGCGCTCATATCGGGCGCCAGCTTTAAGACGAGCGGCCTGTTCGTAATCTTTTTCATCGCTCCTATCAGCTCGCTTATGAAGCTGTTTTCTTGCAAAGCACGCAGATTGGGGGTATTCGGCGAGCTTACGTTGATGATGAAAAAATCGCACAGCCCGTCAAATTTACGCGCCAAGACCTCATAATCGCTCAGCGCATCCTCGTTCGAAGTGGCTTTATTTTTGCCGATATTTGCGGCGATCGGGATTTTAAAAGGATAAATTTTTCGCACGCGATGCTCGATAACGTCGGCGCCTTCGTTGTTAAAGCCCATAGCGTTTTGGATGCTCTGTTCGCTAACGAGGCGAAAAAGTCGCGGCTTTTCGTTGCCGCTTTGAGGTCGCGGCGTAAAGGTGCCAAAATCGATGTGTCCGAAGCCAAGAGCGGCTAGCGGCGCGATCATCGTGGCATTTTTGTCGAATCCACCCGCGATACCTACGGGGTTATCGAAGCTGAGATTCCATATCTTTTGAGTTAAAATTTCATCTTTATAAACGCCGAATTTTGCCAAAGCCTCAAGCCCGCCCGGAGTCGCATAGAGCGCGCGAAGTCCGAATTCTGCGATCTTGTGAGCGGTTTCTGGATCGAATCGAAAAAAGATTTTTTTCAAGGTATCATAATTCATAATTTTTCCTCAAATTTTGCGTAATGGTAGCTAAAATTTAATTAAATATAGATAAGGATTTCGCGCTGAATTGCAATTCGCGGCGGTTAAATTTAGTTTTAGAATTATGCGAGAGATGCCGGTAAAATTTCTACGGCTTGCAATGAGCGGTTTAAATTTACGCAGAAGTTCAAAGATGTGCGGCGTAAATTTTATAAATTTAGCCTGCCTTGATACGTGCCGAAACGCGCGGCGTCCATGGCGCGGCTCGCAGTGGCGGGCGTTGCCGCGATTTT
>NZ_CALIMQ010000012.1 GCF_938045535.1 uncultured Campylobacter sp.
GCCATCTTTTCGCAGCGAAGTCGCTCTAGCGAGACCATAGTGCACTCCCGTCCGACCAGACGTTAAATTTAAAGCCACGAAAGTTTCTGCTCTGTTTAAATTCGGAGCCGATAAAATTTTTAAAAATTCCCGAAAGTCCACTCCGCGCCAAAAGAGCATGAGCTGCGTTTTTTAGATACGTAGCGCGGCTAAATTTTAAAAATTTTGCAGGTAATACGCCTTCTGCGCTCATCGTACGTCCGTGCCGCGCCGGACAAGTATCTGCAAAGTATCCGTGCCGCGATGCGGCAGAGTAAAATTTCAAACCGCAAAATCCGCTAAAAATCATCGAAACTCAAGCTTCCTTTGCTGTAGTTCGTGACCTTGCTCTCGAAAAAGTTGCTCTTTTGATCATTAAATTTAGAAAAATCATCGACCCATTTTATCGGGTGTTTCGCGCCGTATCGCTTCTCAAGCCCGATGGCGAGCAGGCGCTGATCGACTAGGTAGTGGATGTATTCTTCGATGATGTCGTCGGTAAAGCCCATGATTTGGTTATCTGTGATGTATTTGCCCCAATCGATCTCTAAGTTTCCCGCCGTCTCGAACATCTCGTAAATTTTATCCACGTTGCGTTTATTAAACAGATCGGCGCGCTCCTTGCGGACGGAATTTATCATATTTTGAAAGAGTAGTAGGTGCGTGATCTCGTCGCGCTGTATAAAGCGGATCATCTGCGCGCTGCCTAGCATCTTGCCCGCGCGAGCAAGCGCATAGATCGAGGTAAAGCCGCTATAAAAATAGATCCCCTCTAAAATTTGATTCGCCACCATCGCTAGCAGCAGCTTATCGTCGCTAACCTCGCCCGCGAGCTCCTCATAGACGCTTGATATGTAGTCGTTTTTCCTGCGAAGCATATCGTCGTGCTTCTCCATCTCGTAGATCAGATCGGTGTTTTCACAGATCGCCTCGACCATGACGGCGTAGGATTTGCTGTGGTTAGCCTCCTCGTAGGCTTGGCGCGCGAGCACGGCGTTGATCTCCGGAGCCGTGATGTAGGGGTTGATATTATCGGCGAGATTGTTGGTCTGAAAGCTATCCATCGATATCAGCTGGCTCCACACGAGATCGTACATCCGCTTCTCGGCACTTGTGAGATTGAAGTTATAATCGCGCACGTCGTCGGTGGTATCGACCTCTTTAGGAAACCAGGTGTTGGCCTCCATCAGATCCCAAAGCTTCAGCGCCCATTGATATTTCGCCTTGGTAAAATTTAAAATTCCCTGCGGATTGCCGCCGAAGACCTTGCGATCGGTAAGGGTCTCGTCGGAGAAGGGATTGTAGATTTTTTTCCTATCCATTTTTTGCCTTTTTAAAAATTTAGGGCGTATTGTAACGAAAAAAATCTTATCGAAGGCTTTGCGGGCAAAATTTAAAGGCGTGAAATTTTACCCGTAAAATTTGCCCAGAATTTTATAAGACGCACGCAGCTCGGCAGGAACACATGGCGTAATTTTGCGACCGAGCGAGCAGAAGCTAAATTTTATACCGGCTGCATACTTGGAAGCTTTGAAATGAAATTTTATGACGAAACTTTGGGGTAAAATTTTATGATGGAGGAATTTTATGATGAAATTTTAAAGGCATGCGGTGCGATTCCATCTATTTACTTTTCGCCAATGCCTGCAGTAAGCACCATTGCGGCAAACGGCGCAATAAAATTTCATCGCGACTCAATGCACGCCAGACAATGCGCGCTAGAAAAATTTCATCGCGTTCATTGCGGCAAGACGCGCGCGGCGGCGTAAATTTAATCAAAATTTCGAAGTTCTATCTTTAGCTCGGTGTGGATTTTGCTCGGATTAAAGCTCGCAAGCGGCGCGCTTAAATTGCCGAAATTATCGCCTGTAGGCAGGAAGTTTTGTAGATAATAGACGCCGCGGTAGCCCTCGCTGTATAGAATTTGCGCCATCTGCTCGATCTTTGCTTCGTTTAAAAAATCGGCATGCACGGTCGTGCGCACCTCAAATTTAAAATTTCGCCGCAGCAAAAGCCTAAGAGTTTGCAGAAATTTATCGTATAAGCTTGACTTCGTGATGAGCTCAAAATCCCGCCGCGGCGCCTTAAAATCAAGCGCGATATAATCGATCAGCCCTAAGCTTAGCGCCTCTTCGATCTTTTGTGGATTCGAGCCGTTGGTATCAACCTTGAGCAAAAAGCCGCGCTGCTTAACTTCGTGCGCCAGCGGGATAAAATCGCTCGCACAGGTGCATTCGCCGCCGCTAAACACGATGCCCTGAAGCTTACCCGCGCGCGCATCCAAAAAACGCAGAAACTCTTCGTTTGAAATTTTACCCCGTGAAGTAACGATTTGGGGGTTGTAGCAGTAGTTACAGCGCATATTGCAGCCGCAAAACCACGCGATCGCGGCGATGTGATCAGGAAAATCAAGCATCGTAAACGGCGTGATCTCGTAAATCTGCGCGTTACGTAGGTTTAAGGCTTGCGGCGGCTTCGTATGCGTTTGTTGCATTTGGCCGGTAGCGGCGACTAGGCTATTTGTTTTTTGTCTTTTTTCTCTTCAAAAAAGACGCGCTCTTTGTGTTCGCCCTTCTTTCCGATATTAAAGCTCTCTACTGGGCGCAAATAGCCCATTACTCTTGTGTAAACGACGCATTTTGTGCGTTTTGCTTCTAACTCTTTTGGAAATTCCATTCTCCATCCTTTCATTAAGATTAAAATTTAAATCGCTATTTAGGCGCCCTTGCTCTGCTTGGCCTTGTATTCCGCAAGCAGCTCCTCGTCGCATTTCGGGCAGTATTCATGCTCGCCCGCGATGTAGCCGTGCTTATGACAGACGCTGAAAATCGGCGTGATCGTGATATAAGGAAGCTTATAGTTTTGCACTACGCTTTTTACGAGCTGTTTGCACGCCTGAGCCGAGCTGATGCGCTCCTTCATATACAGATGCAGCACCGTGCCGCCGGTATAGGAGCTTTGCAGCTCGTCCTGCATCGCCAGCGCCTCGAACGGATCGCTTCCGAAATTTGCCGGAAGCTGCGTCGAATTGGTGTAATATATATTTTTATCAAATCCCGCTTGAATGATATCTGCGTAGCGCTTCTTATCCTCTTTGGCGAAGCGATACGTCGTACCCTCGGCAGGCGTAGCTTCGAGATTGTATAGGTTGCCCGTGCGCTCCTGAAACGAGCGGATCTTCTCGCGCAGATAATCGACCATTTTAAGGGCAAATTTACGCCCGAATTCCGTCGTAATATCTTCTTTGTTGCCGCTGAAATTTCGGATCATCTCGTTTGCACCGTTGATACCGATGGTACTAAAATGGTTATTAAATCCCGGCAGATAACGCTTCGTGTATGGATACAAGCCGCGCTCGAACATCTCGGTAACGAATTTTCGCTTCTTTTCAAGCGTCGAGCTAGCAAGCTCTAAAAGCTCGTCCAGCCTCGCATAAAGCGCCTCTTCGTTGTTTTTATACAGATAGCCTAGGCGGGCTAAATTTATCGTTACGACGCCGATGCTTCCCGTCATCTCCGCGCTTCCGAAAAGTCCTCCGCCGCGTTTAAGAAGCTCGCGCAGATCAAGCTGCAAGCGGCAGCACATCGAGCGCACAGCACCTGGTTTATATGCCTTTGGATTGGGTACGCGCTCGCCCTTTTCGTTTGTGATATATTGCGAGCCGATAAAATTTTGAAAATAGCTAGAGCCTACTTTGGCGGTGTTTTCAAACACGGCGTCGGCCGCAGGAGTATCCCAATCAAACTCCTCCGTTAAATTTACCGTAGGGATCGGGAAGGTAAAGGGCTGACCGCACTTATCGCCCGTCGTTAAAACCTCGTAAAACGCGATCACAATGCGGTTCATCTCAGGCTCGAAATCGCCGTAAGTCAAAGCCTCAAGCGAGTCCTTGCCGCGCCTTTTAGCCTCGGCCAAAAGCTCCTCGTCGTGTAAATTTTTAAATAGATGCTCGTTGTTATGCGTAGGGATCTGCGTTTTTAGATCATCCGGGCAGGTCATATCGATGGTGACGTTGGTAAACGGGCTCTGACCCCAGCGCGCCGGAACGTTTAGGTTGAACACGAAGCTAGTGATCGCCTTTTTGACCTCATCGTCGCTTAATTTGTCGCGGAAAACGTATGGCGCCAGATATGTATCAAAGCTACTAAACGCCTGTGCGCCCGCCCATTCGCTTTGTAAAATTCCAAGGAAATTTGCCATCTGATACAGCGCTTCGCGGAAATGCTTCGGTGCCTTGCTCTCAACCCTGCCGCGCACGCCGTTAAAGCCCTCGTTTAGAAGCACGCGCAAGCTCCAGCCCGCGCAATACGCCGTAAGGCAGTCCAGGTCGTGGATATGATAGTCGCCGTTTCGGTGCGCCGCGCCCTCCTCGCGAGAGTAAATTTTATCGAGCCAGTAGTTTGCGATGACCTTGCCGGCAGTGTTATTGATCAGGCCTGCGTTTGAGTAGCTGGTATTGGAATTTGCTAAAATTCGCCAATCCTGCTTGCTGATGTATTCATTGACCGTCTGGGTGCAGTTGATGTAGGTCGTATCCTCCTCAAGCCCCAGGATGTGCTCACGCTGCATCTTGTGTGTATGGCGGTAGATCATAAAGCTCTTTAGAACGTCGAAATCGCCCGCTTCGAAGAGTTTTTTCTCGATGAGATCCTGAATATCTTCGACGCTTAGTTTATCCTTGAAAACGATCGCGCCCATTACGTTATCGAAGACTTTTTCGTCAAACTCGCTACCCGCGCTTTTGTAGGCTTTTTTGATAGCATCTTTTATTTTGTAGGATTGAAATTCTTGAAAACTTCCGTCTCTTTTAATGATTTTTTTCATAAGCACCCCGAGAATTTTCTGAATAAATTGGCAGAAAGTATATCAAGGAATCTTTAACTCAAAATTAAAGGAACGAGCGGAATATCCGTTACAAATTTTGCTTATAAAAAACGAAATTTAACTAAATCTCGCTATAATCGCGGAGTTTATTTTATAAAATTTGGAAATGCTATGAAAAATTTTAAAATAAGTTTTTTCGTGATCTTGCTGTGTGCCCTTTTAGCGGGCTGCGCTGCGCTTAAAGGCTCTAAAAGCACGGATAATTCGGCGCTTACCGGAGGCATCGATCACGCAGGATATCCAAACGCATATCTGGAGCGCATCGCAGGCGAAAGCATCGCCGATCTGCTCTCAAAGCGTATCGTCGGAAAAAAAGGTGGCAGATTCAGCGTCGTCGGCATCGAGCCACTGGATGGAACGAACGCGCACGGCGTGGATGCGGAATTTTTGAGCAAAAAAATTAGAATTTCACTGCTGCATTCAGGCAAAGCGGTCGTCACAGACGCCCCAAGTAAAGATGAACTCGTATTTAGCAACGATGGTGTAAGCCGTGGCTATCACGCCGTAGAAAGCGGCTCGATCTACGCGCCGGATTACATCTTGGTAGGTAAAATTTTACCGCAAAGCCCCGCTGTGGCAAACGACGGTAAGGCAGGATCTAAAAAATCAAAAAATTTAAATTATGCAGCTAAAAATTCTACCGCGCAAGCAAGCGAAAGCCTACTTTTAGAGCTTTCGATGATAGATACTCGCAACAACAAAAGCGTGTGGAAATATAAAAAAGCGCTTCAAAAGCAAATTTAAGGAATTTTTCGCTAAACTCACGATTCATTTTTTTGAAAGGCGGTGAGGAAAGTGCCTGGAGTAAAGGTATATCCGAACGAATCATTTGACGAAGCTTACAGACGCTTTAAGAAGCAGACCGATCGTAACCTAGTCGTTACCGAGGTCCGCGCGAGACGATTTTTTGAGCCGATGACGGAAGTCCGCAAAAAGCAAAAAATTTCAGCTCGCAAAAAGATGCTTAAACGTCTTTACACGCTACGTCGCTACGAGTCCCGCTTGTAGCAGTTTGCGCGGATTTGCGGATTTTAAATTTGCAGATCTGCGCGAAATTTATCTCAAATCTTTTTAAATTTACAGCCCGCTTAAAATTTGCCCGCCGCGTCAGCGCCGAAATTCCGCTCTAAATTTTAAAATTTACCTCTTAAATTTACGCGCCTCCGTGCGGCGTCCGCTTTGCACGACTCCCGCGAGCCACTAAATTTTGAAATTTATCTTTACCTATTCGTTTTTTAGATATACTTCTACATAAATTTCAAGGAGCAACCATGGACTTAAACGACTACCTCCACACTCAAGATCAGCAGCCCTCAAACCCTCAAGAAAAAGAGGTAGCACTCATCAAATACACCTTCATCGCGGCCTGCGCCTTAAAAGCTATAGCCGAACTGGTGCTATTGCTATTAGGAATTTACGGTGGATTGGGAGTGCTACTAAGCGCAGCGGCATTCGTGCTTTTTATCTTTAGCATTTATAATATCTCCAAGCTTACCGCAAGCCGCAGCCTTTTGCGTAACGCAACCATTGCCTTTGCGGCGATATTTATAGGCGTATTGTTATTTATATTTTTAGCGGGCGGCATCATCGCTCAAATACTACTTGCATTGGGATTCATCGCATCGTTTCTGTTTTTTTATAGATTCTATCAGGAACTTACCGACACTAGCGGAGTCGCGATATTTTCATATTGCTTTATCGCACTTGTACTTGCAGCTATTGCAAATGCGTTTTTGGCGCGTTTTTCACTGCCTGCTACGGTGCTACTAAGCTTAGCGGCACTTGCACTTAATGCTTTTGCTATGTTCAGCGTAGAGGGTTTTTCTCGTTCGTATTATTCTTATGATCTTAGAGGCAAAAGATAAATTTTGATTGCTTGATTGGTTGTGGAAAGACCGGCAAAGAGCTAAATTTTTAAAATTTAAAATCAAGGAGCAAGCCGTGGTCTATTTCAAACACATATTTCTCGCGCTATTTTGCGGGGCGCTATTTTGCGGGGCGCTTTACGGCGAAAATCCAAATAAAATTTCAAAACAAAATTTTAAATCTGACTTCATCTGGGGCGTTACGATCGACGACGGCTGGTACGAGGACGCGCAAGACGCCTCGAGCGCGAAACTACAGAGCATCGTGCGCGCCCTGCAAGCCCTACCCGTAAAGCCGACCGTGCGCGTCGTAATGTCAAAAGAAATTAGCCCGCGCGAGTACGAACCCCTTTTTAGGCGGCTTAGCGAGGTTTCGTACGTGATGGCTTGTCCCGTGGATTCCTACGAGATGAGCTCGTACAAAAGCGTGAAAAGCTACGAAAAGAGGTTTGCGGACGCCTTCGCTGCTCTCGCGCCCTACGTGCAGATCTGGGAGATCGGCAACGAAATAAACGGTGAGGGCTGGCTCGGGGACGATGCGAATTTCATCGCCACTAAGATGATCGCGGCATTCGAGTTCATCCACAAGAAAGGCGCTAAGACGGCGCTTACTGCGTATTATACGCCGAGCGGAGTACAAAAAATAGAAATGCGCGAGTGGCTGCGAAAATTCGTACCGCAGGATATGAAGGAGGGGCTGGATTATCTTTTTGTAAGTTACTACGAGGACGATAACGAGGGCTTTGCGCCCGATTGGAGCGAAATTTTTACCGATCTGCAAAGCGCCTTTCCCGCTTCGAAGCTCGGCATCGGCGAGTGCGGTAACACGGCGTCGGACGCTACGCAGGCGAGCAAAAAGACGATGATGAGGCGGTATTATACGATGCCGCGTTATGTGCAAAACTACGTGGGCGGGTATTTTTGGTGGTATTTCGTGCAAGACTGCGTAAAGGGCGCCGAAGCGGGCGCCTCAAACGGCAAAAATCGCGGCGCGCGCGATAAAGCGGAGGCCACGGACGAGCTACTAAAAAGCCTTAGCGAAGCAATAGGCGAAGCGTACAGATAATACGCGGAGGATTTCAAATTTAAAGCAAAATTTTATGCTTTTTAGGTGCAACGAGGTAAAATTTGGACATGAAAACTTTTATAAAAATTTTAAAAATTACCGCCTTGGTCGTGAGCGTTGCATGCGTGCTTTTTGTGGTGTATATATTTGTGATTTTAAATTTGCTTTTTTCATCCGATACGCCCGAGGGTTGCGATCCTAGTATGCCCACTAGCACTTGCGATTATATCGATGAAAAATTTGAAAAAGAGCTGCAAAATTTGCCCCCGGTCGCCGCTCTGCCGCCATTAGACAAAAGACTCGTATTTTGGCTAGGCGAGAAAAAATTCGCAGGAGGTGCGAAGTTTGATTATCTATACATTAAGGACGATTTTGGGGTCTGGCTTAGGTATAAAGACAGCGATAGCGACGACTTCTTGCTACAAAAAGATATGCCAGAGCGCTACTATGGATACGACGAGATCGATCGTTCGCCGGACGAAAGGTGGGTGAGTAGAGAGCTTGGATATTATAGCTACGGCATCTACGATATTTCGCTTTTTAAAAATGAAGCCAAGATATTTTCTCAAACGGCGTATAAGGTCGTGAGGAAATTTATCGGCTTCTTTAATCTACACTCTATGAGGGGCACCTCTTTTGCAGCTCCGCAAGGCACCGAGGAAAATTTAAACGCTATAAGCGAGCTTCAAACTCCGCTTGCGGATTTTCCGCAAAAGCAGAACTACTCCGCGCTCGGCCCAGCTTATAAATCTGAAGCTGAAGGTTATGTCGGAGATGAAATAGCCAAAAAGCTCGCTCGCAATATCTTTGAGATCAAAGGCGAGGGATGGCGACAAACTATACGTATAAACAGCAGCGCCAAGGATATCAAGGTTATCTGCGGAGATGAAATTTGCCTCGCGCTTGCCTTCGATGAAAGCGAATTTAATCGCTGCGATAACGATACGCCTCATACGGCAATTTATACGCTAAATTTAAAGCAAAAATTTAGCAATTTTCATACGCTTACTAGTAGGAATTTTAACTACGTAAAGCTCGGCGATAAATACACTTTAGACGACGTGGAATCCTTTAAAATAGTTTTATCGAGATTCAGATATATTGAGGGGTATAACAAGGATCGCGAAATCACGGACTACGAGGTTATCTTGCGAAATAGCGAGGGCGAACAGGTCAATGAAATTTGCAGAAACGAAATTAAGAGAGCTCGCAGCCGCTTGCGATAAATCTAAGATAGTGCTGTAGGATTTGACACATAAGATCGTGATTTCGGCGCGCTTTAATTTAGCTTCTAAAATTTACGTGAGAATTTTAAAATTCTAAGCTTCAAGCTTTAAAATTTGCCCGCGGAGCTTTTCAAATTTATCGCGCGGCTTAGGTTTATTTTATCCGCGCCAAGACAGCGAAATTTTTAGGGCGTCGCGATAACTAGGCGCAAGATAGCGAAATTTCACAAAACTGCGGCGAACAAGATACGCAGAGAATGCACGCAAATTTCAAATTTATCTGGATTTTGCCAGCCTGCCCGACGCCGAGCACCATTATTTAGCTACAATCCCTCTCGCTCGCTTTACTTTTCGCTCGTCTTACGATTTGCTCGCCTTATAATTCCTGCTTGATATTGCACTTTGCGAAACTACTTGCTGCGCGCCCTTTCGCAAAACTGCACGGCGTGTGGGATTGTGCCCATCGCTCGCAGATTTTGCAGCATATGCGCGCGATAAAATTCTGTAGCGCAGGTATTTTAAATAAATTTTGATTTAAAAGCGCTAACATAGAGGCGATTTAAAATTTAAAGCTCTCGTGCTCCACGGCTAGCTTGCAAGCGCTCTGCCCGCGAGCAGCCCAGCGTAGCAAAACAGCATACAAACGCATACGCTTAAGACCGCGTTTAGCATGCCTATAGCAAATTCTCGCGCCAGCAATAATTGCAGCGTATCGTAGCTGAACGTAGAAAATGTCGTAAAGCCGCCCAACGCGCCTGCTACAAAAAATACCCGCAGGCTCTGCGTTAAATTTAGTGCGAGCAAAAACCCTATCAGCAGGCTTCCCAGCGCATTCACGCAAAAAGTAGCGATCGGAAACGCACTCCAAAATCCAGCGCGATCCATTGCGCGCGCGATCGCTCCACTTAGGCCTACTCGCGCCATCGCGCCTACACAGCCGCCTAGCCCAGCTAAAATCAAGTTCGTCAATCCAAGTCCTTTTAAAATTTGTAAATTTTATTTCGCTATCTAGCCTCCATAGGACGAAAGATGTGCGACTTCGCTATTTTAACGCGATTAGTTAAAATTCTCTTTTAAAATTTGCTCGCGCTTTTTGAAATTTCGTTTTAAAATTTACTCGCGCGATGAAACGCGACGTTTTACGTGGTGCCGCAAGATGGAGACCAAACGCGCGCAGTGTAAGAGGACGGCAAAGCAAAAAACTACGAGACGCAAAAGGGCGGCGTAGCAAAACAGCGCACATAGAATCGCTCTGACGTGCCCGTAATAGGCGCCCAAATCGCGCTTGTAGCGGAACGACCGCAAAGCAAAACAATAGCGCGACAATCGCTGCAGCGCTACTACAGCGGGCGCTACTGTAGCACCTTTTTTAGCGCTAGCGCAAATAGCACGACATAAAGGACGAGCAGCCATTTTTTCTGCGTTTCGCGCTTTGCACGGCGAGCCTGAGAGGTGCCGAAATACACACCCAAAAGCCCGCCCACAGCTAGCAGCGCGCCGCGTTCGTAATCCACATGGCCATTGTACGAGAGGCTTAAAAGCGCGCTAAATGAGCCGAAAACGATGAAAAATAGCCCCATGCAGACCGCTCTTTTGATATCGACGCCCAAAAATCCGACCAATACCGGCGTTAGAAATACCGCGCCGCCCACGCCCATGCTAAGCGCAATCGCGCCGATAGCAAAGCCGATGAAAAACAGCACTGCGCCGTGGGGGTTTGCATTGCCACCGCTTGCTACGTTCGTGCTAAAGAGCTTGAGAAATGAGATCGCAAGCGTCAGCAGAAGACCGATCTCAAGCACGATTTCCGGCGAGTATTTTACGATGAAGCCCGATATGCTCGCGCCGCACAGCCCTCCGAGCCCCACCGCGATACCGCTATCTAGGCGGAGTCTGCCCGCGCGGTAGTTCAGATACGAGCCGAAAAGCGAGACGATGAACATCTGCATCACTGAGATGCCCGCGGCGGTCTTGACGTCGTATCCCAGAGCCATCATCACGGGCATTACGACCGTACCGCCGC
>NZ_CALIMQ010000013.1 GCF_938045535.1 uncultured Campylobacter sp.
GCGGACTTTGAGCGCGAAAAGGGCGTGAGTGCGTGCATATTTAAGCCAAACTCTGATGAAATTTACGGCTGCGGCGGTGAGCTCGGAGCGCTTGATAAAGCGAAGCTAAAGGCGGAATTTATAAGTGGCGGAAGGCTAGGAATTTATGAAAATCTGCAAAATATGGAGGAGCGAAATGCCTTTTCCAAGGCTAAAATCATTCTGCTTGGAAGTAGCGTGCAGGGCGAAATTTTAACGCTTCGTATCAAAACAGCAGCGATGATGATAGCGCTTTTGGGCGTGATATTAGCCGTGGCGTTTTATCTGGTGCGGCTAGGCACCAAGCCGCTTTACGACAAGATCGACACGCTAAATCGCTTCATCAAAGATAGCACCCACGAGATCAACACTCCGCTTAGTATTATCTCGATGAGCGTCGAGACGATGCGGCACGCAGAGCTTGGAGAATACAACGCCAAGCGCGTCGCCAATATCGATCTTGCCGCCAAGACGCTTTCGCGCATCTACGAGGATCTCGTGTTTTTAACCTTCGGTATGAATAAGGAGGGCGAGATTAGCTTAATCGATCTAAAGAGCCTCGTCGCTTCGCGCTGCGAATACTTCGCGCCGTTTATTCAAAAGCGCAGACTAAGCCTTAAAACCGATCTTTCGGATGCGAGCATGAGCGCGAACGTCTATGAAATTTCGCGCCTGATTGATAATCTGCTAAGCAACGCCGTAAAATACGCCGATGCAGGCGGCTACGTGGATGTGCGGCTAAGGCGCGGCGAGCTAGCGATCTCAAATAGCGGCGAAGGGATCGACAGGAAAAGAGGCGACGAAATTTTCAGGCGTTTTGCGCGCTTTAACTCAAGCGAGGGCGGCTTTGGAATCGGGCTTAGCATCGTAAGCGAGGTCTGCAAAAAATACTCCTTTTCTATCTCCTACGACAGCGTGCCGGGCGAGATAACGACCTTTCGCCTTACGTGGCGAGAGTAAAATTTTAAAATTTAGTGAAATTTAAAATTTAAAAGCGGTCGCTTGCGGTTTAAATTTAATCGTAGTTTGG
>NZ_CALIMQ010000014.1 GCF_938045535.1 uncultured Campylobacter sp.
TAATCCCGCATATTTTGCGGAATTTTCAAGGAGAAAAAATGCTTAAACTTCACTCAATCCTTCTTGGTACAGTGCTTTGCGCTGGCCCGGCTTTTGCAGATCGCACGATTACAGATCAGCTCGGTCGCAAGGTCACGATCCCAGATCAAGTAAATCGCATCGTCGTGCTACACCACGAAGCGCTCAATGTCTTAAACGAAATCAACGCCCAAGATAAGGTCGTAGGCATCCTAAAAAGCTGGGAGCAACGCCTAGGCAAAGAGTATAATCGTTTGGCACCGAGTTTTAAAAACCTACCTAATCCGGGCGATATCAAAGATGTCAATTACGAAGCTCTGCTTAGTCTAAAGCCTGATGCGGTCGTAGTGGTCAACTACTTCCCTAAAGAATATATCGCTAAAATGGAGGAGTTGAAAATCCCAGTCATAGGTATTTCATTTTTCAGCTCTGCACAAGAGGAAAAAGCTAAGCTAAATCCGACCTTTAAAGATGAGCGCGATAGCTTCGCTGCTTACGATGAGGGCTTTTACGAGGGGGTTAAAATTCTAGGCGAACTAAGCAATCACGAAAAGGATGCCGCTGAACTAATAAATTTCGTTAAAAAATCGCAAGCTGATTTAAATGCCAAATTTAGTAATTTTATCGTAGATAAAAGACCTAGAGTTTATATGGCAAATCCTGATCTTACGACCTACGGTAGCGGCAAATATACTGGCGTAATGTTAGCAAGAGCGGGTGCGACGAACGTCGCCGCTGCAGATATAAAGGGCTACAAGCAGGTTTCGCCGGAGCAAATTTTAGCATGGAATCCGCAGATTATCTTAGTGCAAAACCGCTATCCTCAAGTACCTGCCGAGCTTAAAGCAAACCCTGCGCTAAAAGGTCTTAGCGCCGTGAAAGAGGATAGAATTTATCTAATGCCCGAATTCGTTAAAGCATGGGGTCATCCGACTGCCGAAGCAATGGCGCTTGGTGAGGAATGGCTTGCGATGAAACTTTATCCGCAAAATTTTAAGGACGCAAACTTTGATAAAAAAGTAGAGGAATTCTACGAGAAATTTTACCGCGTCAAATATCAAAAATAATGCTAAACGTAATCCTGCTTCTTTTTTGGGTAGTGCTGGCGTTAATCTCGCTCGCTAGTGGGCAGTTTCATATCCCGCTAGAAGAAATTTTTAAAATTCTCTTTAGCGGAGGCGGCGATGAAGCCGCCAAAAGTGTGATGCTGGATGTTAGAATTCCGCGCATTCTACTCTCCAGCCTTTGCGGTGGAGCGCTTGCTATCGCGGGTTTGAGCTTACAGGCGGTATTTAAAAACCCGCTCGTTGGCCCGCACATCGTAGGCGTTAGCACCGCAGCGGCATTCGGCGGCGCGCTTTGTATCTTGCTAGGATTGAGCGGCTTATGGCTTGCGGGTTTTGCATTTTGCTTCGGGCTTGCGGCGCTATTTTTGCTCTATCTTTTGGCAAAATTCGTAGCACGCGCCGATATTTTCTCACTCATTTTAGCAGGTATAGTCATTAACGGCGTATTTGCCGCACTTACGAGCTTGGTGCAGTATCTAGCAGACGATGAGGAAGTGTTACCTAATATCGTCTTTTGGCTGTTAGGAAGCTTCGTAAGCGCAGGATATGATAAAGTAATTTTGATGTGCGCGATCGCCCTGCCCGCTTCTGCAGTCTTGATCGCGCTGAGATGGCGTTTTAATCTACTCAGCCTAAATGATGATGATTTGCGCGTGCTAGGCGTGGATGTTAAATTTCTGCGCTGCACGATCCTAGCGCTTTGCACCGCTCTGATCGCCGTACAAGTTAGCGTCAGCGGAAATATCGGCTGGGTAGGTCTTGTGGTGCCGCACGCCACCAGGCTCATCGCGGGCAGCGACCACGTGAAGCTAATGCCTGCCTGCTTCATCGCAGGAGCGATCTTTATGCTGGCAATCGACGATCTATCTCGCTCGCTAAGTAGCGCCGAAATTCCTTTAGGAATTCTATCCGCTCTCATAGGAAGCCCGATCTTTGCCCTACTTCTAAAAAGGAGTGCCAAAAATGCAAAATCTAATTGAGGTAAAAAACGCTGGCTTTTACTACGAGGCGGAAAAATTCTGCTTTCGCAACTTAAGCTTCGAGCTTGCCAGCTCTCAAACATTAGCGATTTTGGGCTTAAACGGGCAAGGCAAAAGCACGCTAATGTCGTGTATGATGGGGATTTTGCAGCCTAAAGAAGGCGAGATCGTGCGCAAGGCAAAATTTGCTTTCTTGCCGCAGAGCTTTAATGTCGCGTTTGATTACAGCGTGCTTGACATCGTACTGATGGGGCGAGTACGTGATATCTCCCTCTTTTCAAAACCAGGCAAAAAGGATATTCAAATCTGCCTTGACGCTCTGGATACGTTAGGCGTCGCCCATCTGCAAAAGCGCAGCTTTAACGCCCTTAGCGGCGGGCAGAGGCAGCTCGTACTCTTTGCTAGAGCCCTAGCTAGCGGTAGCGACGTGCTGTTTTTGGACGAGCCTGCCAGCGCGCTTGATATCAAAAACCAAGACCGCGTGCTAAGCCTCATCGCAAATCTACGCTCAAATAGCGATGCGAGCATAGTTTTTACCACCCATCAGCCCAACCACGCCCTCGCAGTCGCCGATCGCACACTGATCTTGCGAAATGATCTTAGCTACAACTACGGCGCAAGCAACGAAATTTTAACCGAAGCCGCGCTTAGCTCGCTCTACGGCGTACAGATCAAAACGGCGGAATTTGACATGGAAGGCGAGCAAATCCCCAGCATCACGCAAATTTTCAGCGCGCAGGTGAGGTAAGCATGAGCGGCGCGACAAAGCAGCTCATCAATCGGCGCGAAATTTTAAATCGTGGGATTTTTGTCCTGGGCGAAAATTTAAATCGTAGAATTTTTACCTTGAAATTCTGATTAAAATTTTATATCGAGGTTTTGCCATAGAATTCCAGTCTAAATTCCATAGTGAAATTTTGCCGCGGGGAATTCCGATCAGAAATCTCATAGTGGAATTTTCTGTGGCTTGCCAGTTTTCTAAGCGTGCAACGAAAGCATGCTATCGCTTGAGTTTTGAAATTTCACAGTGGAATTCTACCCCGCAAATCCATAATCAAAATTCCGTTTTAAAATCTCGCGGCGGAATTTTATTCTCGCTCTGGTAGAATTCCTGAAATTCCGCAGCATGTGCAAATGCAACGAAATTTGGCTGCGATGAAATTTTGAAATTTTAAACTTCGCAGTTTAATCTGTGCTTTACGTTTGTTTATGTATACTTCATGGCAAATTTTAAAAGGGCTTATTATGCAAGACACTGTATCTCAGGCAAGAAAAAATGGGATGATTAGCGCTGGAATCGATCTGTTTTTAGCAGCGCTACCCGTAGTTTTTATTGTGGTAGGCTTTATCTCTTTCGACAGACCAAGAATCTTTGACGACGAGATGACAAATTATATCGCTAGCGGAATTTTGATCGCTTTTATTTGCGCCTCGGTGATTTTCAGGTTACGAGCGCTTAACAAAATTGAGGCGCTTAGCGGCACAAACGCGGCAGCACTTTACCGTAGTTGCATAGTTGTCTGCATCTGTACCACGACGTGTATGTATTTTTACCAGTCTCATTTTAGAGAAATAACGCGAATTCTAATCTTTCTCGCAGCCGCAGCCTATGTGATCGTATCGTGGTTTCGTATAAATTTTTCTTTGGCGCGAGTAAGCGGCGTGAGTACTTTTCGCACCTACGTGTGGCTCTGCGTCATCTTTTTCGTACTAAACATGCTATGCAATGCAACGGTTATTGCTTTAGCTCTTTCCGAGCGGCAGATTGACCCAAGCTCGGCTTTAACTATCACCGCCATATTATTTAAATTGCTTCTGCCGTTTGCTGCCCTCATAATAACCGGCATCGTGCACCTGCTAGCTTGGAGCAAGATAGAAAAGATAAACGCAGAGGTTTAAAATTTCGCAAACCTCTCGTCGCTATGAAATTTTAAAATTCCTCAAGTAGATTTAAAATTTCAAAATTCCGCTAGCAGATTTAAAATTTAAATCCCGAGGCGTCTTTCAAATTTTAAACGCGATCCGTAAAAATTTTAAAATTTTTGCGCACCATGTATTTTGCGCTGCATACAACCGCCATAATTTCTAGTCCAGCTTATTTCTAAAAAGCGATGCCGCAAAGCTCAATGTGCCAAGCCCGATCAGCAGCAGCGGCACGATGAGATGCCACAGCTCGCCTAGGCTCGCACCCTCCAGATAGATCCGCCACATGCAGTTGTTGGCATAATACATCGGATCTAGGTGCGCGATGTAGTAAAACCACCGCGGCATCGCGTCCGCAGGCGTTATCAGCCCGCTTATCATAATGCACGGCAGCAGGAACAAAAACGAGCTCACAACCGATTGTAGCGAGGTTTTGCAGACGGTCGAGATCACGAGGCCGATGCCTACGTTGCAGGCGCTAAAGATCGCGATGATCGCAAAAAGATCCGCAAAGCGCCCGCGGAACGGAATTTCAAAGTAAAATACGCAGATCAAAAACAGCGCGAGCCCCTGCGCGATCGCGATCAGCACGGGCGGCACGGCTTTGCCGATCAGCATCTCAAGCGGGTTCGCGGGCGTCATCAGCATCATATCAAAGCTTCCCTCCTCGCGCTCGCGGGAGACGCTAAACGCCGATAGCATCAGCACCTGAATCATCGAAAGCCCCAAAATCATCCCCGTCATGATCGTATAGCGCGTGATCGTGTTTTCGTTAAAAACATAGCGCGGATTTATGCTGATTAAATTGACAAAATGCTGCGCGTTGTATTCCCCCGCTATGGCCTGCACGAAGCCGATGACGGTGTTTGCCAAGGTCGTATTGCGCGAATCCGCGATGATCAAAAGCTCGTGCGTATTCGCAAAATCGCCGCCGAAATAGATCCCGATGATCGCCTCGCCCTCGCTTACCGCACGGCGCAGGCAGGTTAGGTCTTTGCAGCCAAGTTCGGTCTTAAACATCGGCGTAGCGGCGATCTGCTGTACCAGCGCGGTGGACATCGCATCGCGGGCATCGTCCAAAATCGCGTAGCGCACCTGCTCGGGGGTGAAATTCGCGCCGTAGCCGAATATGATCGCCTGCACCAGCACCGGCACGATCAGCACCATGCGCGTGCCCTTGTCGCGAAACATCGCCAAAAATTCCTTTTTTATCAGCGCGCGAATTCGAAGCAGGGATTTTCGCAGAGCGTTCATCGCGCACCCTTTTTAAATTTAGCGGTACCTTTAAATTTAACGCCATTTTCAAATTTAGCGGCGCGGGCGGGCGGATTGAAATTTGAGATAAAATTTAAAAACGGATTGGACGCAGGTTTAAATTTATGCGGCGCGAGCGTAAATTTTAAAATTTCAAACCGATTACTCAGCTCGGGCGTAAATTTTAAAATTCTAAATCCATTACGCGGCGGTTCGGGCGAAAATTTTAAAAGCACAAGTTTAAATTTACGCGGCGGCAAGGAGATGAAATTTAAAAGCACGTTTGCGAAGTCAAATTTGCTAAATTTTTCCGCGCGCCCTGCTTCGTAGCCGTGCCGTGCAGCTGCGCTACAAAGTCGCGCTATGCGGCGCTGCGCAGAATTCAAATATCCGCCCGCATAAGTAAGCTTAACTGCGCGCCGTTTTTCTGCTATGCCGCATCCGTGCCCTGTTTCGGCACTATCTACGCGCGGCAAAACACGACGCGGAGCGAACGGCAGCTCGCAAACAAGCTTTAAAATTTTAAATCTATTCCGCGATATGAAATTTTGCGCTATGTCCGCAAAAGGCACTGAAGCGCGCGTAAATTTTAAAATTTCAAACCGATTACGCGGCACGGACGTAAATTTTAAATTTCTAAATCCATTGCGCGACGCTGGCGTAAAATTTAAAAACCTCGTCGCCGTTCGCAAGCCGAAGCGTCTCGCGCCTAGAAATTTTAAAATTTTATATCCACGCTCTGTTTGTTTGCGCGAAAATTTTAAAAATTTCATCGCGCGCCCCTTTTTACGCTAAGCACGCACAAGCTGAAAAACAAAACCGTTCCGAGCGCCTGAATGGCGAGGTTCACCCACAGCGTCGCGCTCTGCCCGCCCGAGAGGAAGCAGATGCGAAAGGACTCGACCGCGTATGTGGGCGGCAGCAGGTGCCCGATGAAGTTGACCGCCGCGGGCAGTCCGCGCAGATCGAATATCATGCCGCTAAGCAGCGTCACGGGCAGATAGCCGATGACGATGGCGTATTCCTGCGCTAGGAATTGATTTTTGCAGATCGCCGAGATCAGCATGCCTAGGCAGGTCATCTCCAGCACGAAGACGCAAAGCGTCGCCAGCAGCATCGCCACGCTGCCGCGGATCGGGATGCCCAAAAGCACCTGCCCGTAAACGAGCGTCATCGCGCCGCCCAAAAGCGCCAGGAAGTAATACGCGCCGACCTTGGCAGTGACGATCTCAAGCGCGCTTGCGTTGGAGTTGTAAAGCGAGGCGATCGTGCCGCGGTCCCATTCGCGCGAGATCACGACCGCGACCATAAATAGGCAGATGAGCCCCAAAATCCCCACGTACTCGGCAGATACGAGATACCACGTCGATTCGTTGGCTTCGTTGAACCAGCTGCGATAATTCACGCTGACGGGCTTTGCCGCGGCGTTTAAATTTGCGTTCAAAAAGCCGTAATCTTGCGCCAAAACCTGCTCGATTACGCCTGCTACGTAAACATAGCTAAGAAGCGCTAGCTGCGACTGCGTGGCATTTTGGATAAGGAAAATTTCGGCGCCGTCTTTGTTTGAATTGCTCGCGCCGCCTCCTGCACCATTTGAGCCGCCTACATTACTTGAGCTGCCGCCGTTATTTACAGCGCCGCCCGCGCTGCGAGCGCCGTTAGCGGAAGGGCTTGCATTGACGCCGCCGTTCGTATTTTGGAGATCGTCTGCTCCGCCCATGAGGCCCGTATTCGTATCGCCTGCGCCGCCGATTAAATTTGCGCTGCCTTGATTTGCGCCTATGTCGCCTGCGCTGCTACCGGAATTTGCGCTCATACCGCCCGTATCGTTACTGCGAGAATTTGCGCCGGCGAAATTCGCAGTCGCGCCCATACTACCGCCGCTAGAATTTACAGTCGCGCCGTTAGAATTTGCGCCGGCGTCGCCAAAAGAGTACGCGTTACCGCCTGCGCCGTTGCCGTATGAAGCCTCACTGCTTACGCCGGCGCCGCCTGCGGAGGCGTTTATGCCGCTCTCGGTGCTGGCGCCCGTGCTGGCGTCCTCAAGCGGACGGACATTGTCTCCGCCGTTCATATTCTGGATATCGCTTGTGCCGCGCGTGGAGGAGCTTTCATCGCCATGGATATTTAAATTTACGCCCGCGCCGCCGAGTCCGCCCAAAGTGCTTTGAAATTTCGCCGCAAAGCGCGGATCAAAATACAAAATGCTCTCAATCTCGTGCGCCTTAAAATCTCTCCTCGCGCTCTCTAAATCCGTATAGACGCGGGTTTGCAGGTATTTTGAGCCCAAAAATCCGCCGAGCAGATCACGCTCGATTTTGGAGCCCAGATCGCTTACGAAGCCCACTTTGACGGGCTTTATGTCCATCCGCATCGCGTATCCGTAGATCACGACCAAAATTAGCGGCATCAAAAACGCGATCACGAGCGCCGATCGGTCCTTTGCGATCTGCGCGAACTCCTTTTTTACGAGGATTTTTAAAAAGGTAAAATTCATCCGCCCTGCCCCTGTGCTCGGATTTTGCGACACTGCGCCGCTCGCGGCGAGCCCTTAAATTTTGATCGCGCAAATTTAGCGACTACCGCGCTTTGAAATTTTAGCCGCGGGGTCGCATTTGGCACGCCCCCAAATTTTAATTGCAAAGATGCCGCAACCGAGATTTGAAATTTTAACGGCACAGATGGACTGCTCGTGCCCATTTTACTCATCGCACCCTGAAATTTTAATCGCTTGATCGCATACGGCGGGCTTTGAAATTTTATGCACCGCGGCATT
>NZ_CALIMQ010000015.1 GCF_938045535.1 uncultured Campylobacter sp.
TGCTTCTAAATGCCGATGCCACCGTCACTATCGCTCATAGCAAGACGAAAGACTTAAAGCGGCTTTGCGCAGACGCCGATATTTTGGTCGTGGCGGTCGGTAGGGCGCATTTTGTGGGCGCCGATATGGTAAAACAAGGCGCGGTGGTAATCGACGTGGGGATCAATCGCGACGAGGACGGCAAACTAAGGGGCGACGTCGATTTTGATGCTGTCGCGCCAAAATGCTCGTTCATCACGCCCGTGCCCGGAGGCGTGGGGCCGATGACGATTGCGATGCTTTTGAGCAATACGATAAAATCTGCGAAAAATCGCTTAAAACAAAGAGCTTAAATGAAAATACTAAGTAAAATTTACAAATTTTTATCGAGTTGGACGGGGACGGTCATCGTCGTTTTATTCGTCATTCTTTTTGTTGCGCAAGCCTTCGTGATCCCCAGCGGATCGATGCGCACTACGCTTTTGGAGGGTGATTTTTTATTCGTTAAAAAATTTAGCTACGGTATCCCGACTCCGCATATTCCCTTTGTAGAGTGGCAGGTTGCTCCGGATAGCGACGGAGATGGGCATATCATCCGTGGCGAGGGTCCGAAGCGCGGTGACATCGTGGTTTTCCGCTATCCGCTTAATGAAAAAATGCACTTTGTAAAGCGAAATTTTGCCGTAGGTGGCGACGAGGTAATATTTGATCTGAATAATTTCTACCTTCGTCCGCATGAAGGAGATGAGTTCATTGCCGCGAACTATGATGCTCGCGATATTGTGATTTTAGGTGGCGAAAAATATGTCAAAGAGCCGTATAAATTTAAGGGCATTCACTACGACCCTAATGCTAGAAACTCAATGCTAACAAATGTCAAAATCGCACTTGAGAAGGGTGAATTTTCTATGAAGCCCATTAGTTTAAGTGAAATTCCTCATAGCTTCGAAGCTGCGGGGATAAGCTTCAATGCCTTTTACATCAAAGTGCCGCAGGATGAGTATTTTATGATAGGCGATAATCGAAATAATTCCGCCGATAGCCGCTTCTGGGGTCCGGTACCTTATCGTCTGATCGTCGGCAAGCCATGGTTTACCTATTTTAGTATTGACGCCGATCGCAAGATCCGCTGGGAGCGAATCGGACGCTTCGTCGATACCTTGCAAAACGACGAGAGCCTAATCTATGAGCAAAAATAAGGAGCGGCAATGCAAATAAATAAAATTTTCATAGCGAGCGATCATGCGGGCTTTCGTGCCAAAGAGCAAGCCAAAAAAGCGCTCGCCGCTTTAGGTTACGAAGCGGTCGATCTTGGCACGCATAGTGCCGAAGCGAGCGTAGACTATCCCGATTTTGCGGGCACGTTGGCGGATAAAATTTTAGCCGAATGTGAAGCCTGCGCGCGAAGTGAAAATTTTAAAGAAAGTAGCAGCAAAAATTTCGCTGCAGCCGCTGAAAATTCCGAAGCGGGCAGTAACGGCGGCAGCGAAAATTCCAGCGCGAGTATAAACGGTTGTGGAAATTTTAACGACGCCGTACAATGTAGCGAGAAAAATGAAAATTTTAACGCTGTTAAAAACGCTAGTCGTCAAAATTTTAACGCTAGCGAGAGCATGACTACCAGCGTAAATGCAGCCTTAAGCTCGAATGCGAGCAAAGATAAAATTTTAAATTCCACCGACTACGGCATTTACGGCGTTTTGATTTGCGGTACGGGCATCGGTATCAGCATCGCCGCAAATCGCCACGCTCACATCCGCTGCGCGTTGTGTCATGACGCGACTAGCGCTAGACTAGCTAGAGAACACAACGACGCTAACGTCCTAGCCTTCGGCGAGCGATTGATGGGCGCGCTGGTGATCGGAGATATGATTAGGGCGTTTTTTAGCACCGATTTTGCGGGCGGTAGGCACATTAAGCGCGTCGCAAAGCTAGGCGCTTGCGGTAGTGCGAATTGCGCGCATGGATTTGATGGGGAGAATTTCATGCAGAATTCCGCTCAAAATTTTACGGAACAAAGCTGTGACGCTAATTTAAACGGACGAAATTCCAAATCAAGCTTCGCCGGCAAAAGCCCTTCTAGCAAAAATCCTATCGACACGGATTTCGCGTCAAATTTTGCGCGGAGCCTTAACGATAAAAATTTCTTATTTACCGGCAAGAATCCCTTGATAAGCTTTGGTGGCGCACGTCATATAAATTTAGATTCTACGCACGCAAAGATAATCTTTAATGAGAAAAATCCGCTAGATAAAAATTCCACTGGCGCAAATTCTACGTTAAATTTTACGCGCGCGAGCGTTTGTAAGAAAAATTTCGCTCAAAAAGCTAGCCGCAAAGATTTTGTCGGTTTGAACCCAGCAATTATAAATTTCAAGGCTAAAAATTCTGTTTGCATGAGCGTTAAGCCAGAAAACGCAAATTGCGCTAGTGCGGGTTTAACAGATGAGAATTCTGCTATTACGAGCGTAAATTTAAAGGGTGCAAATCTTTCTAGCATAGATTTTAAAAGCTTAAATTCTGCCTATTTTAGCGCAACCTCTGCTACTATGCGCCGCTTTGCAAATTCAAATGAAGGAGGCGAGCAATGAGCGTAGCATTAGGCGTTTTAGCGCTATTTTTTGCAGCACTACTTATTCTATCGATCCGAAAAAATTCTAAAATTTACGCCTTACTTCGTAAGAGCGAAGAAAAAATTTTAAAGCTTAAAAGCGATAACGAAAAGCTCAAAACTGCCCTTCGCTTCGGCATTGAGGCCCTGCAAAATGAGGAGAGCGAAAACTGCAGCTTAAAAATCCAAAACGCAAGATTGAAAAGAGGTAAGCTATGAAAAGCCTAAGCAGCGAGCAAAAAAGCTATTTATTTCGCTCGATCCGCACCGTGCGCGACTTCCCAAAGCCCGGTATTTTGTTTTACGATATCACGACGCTCGTAGGCGATCGCGAGGCGTTTAATTTCCTGCTTGATCATCTAGCCGAGCGCTACGCCGATTACGGACTTGATTACATAGTAGGCATAGAAAGTCGCGGATTTATTTTTGCAGCGGCGCTTGCTGCTAGGTTGAGGGTCGCTTTTGTGCCGATTAGAAAGCCAAAGAAGCTTCCTTACATCACGATTTCGCAAAAATACAGCCTTGAATACGGCTTCGATCAGGTCGAGATGCATGTGGATGCATTCTCCGGCGTGCAAGATGCCAAGGTGCTGCTAATCGACGATCTTATCGCCACCGGAGGCACCGCACGAGCGGCATTAGATCTCATCGCGCAGACGCAGGCTAAGTGCGTCGAAGCCTGCTTTTTGCTAAATTTACGTGAGTTAAACGATCTAGGCGAGTTTTCGCGACGCACAAATGTTTATTGCGTTTTAGAGGCGTAATTTTGGAAGAGCTACTTAAAAATTTACTGCAAGAATACCACCAATACGCCTATATCGTGCTTTTTGTTTGGTGTATTTTAGAAGGCGAAATCGCACTGA
Source organism: uncultured Campylobacter sp. (assembly GCF_938045535.1). Classification (GTDB taxonomy): domain Bacteria; phylum Campylobacterota; class Campylobacteria; order Campylobacterales; family Campylobacteraceae; genus Campylobacter_B. Next base: position 3,454 of record NZ_CALIMQ010000015.1, read on the forward strand.
TTTTAGGCGGCATAATGGCGCACGAGGGACATATAAATTTGCCGCTAGGTATCTTTGTCGCGGGCCTTGGGGCATTTTGCGGCGATCAGTTTTATTTTTATATCGGTCGCTACAATAAAAAATATATCAGTAAAAAGCTCGCGGCACAGCGCCGAAAATTTGCGATCGCGCACCTGCTTTTGCAACGCTACGGTTGGCCGATAATTTTAATGCAGCGCTATATGTATGGCTTCCGCGTCATCATCCCGATGAGTATCGGTATCACTCGCTACAGCGCAAAGAAATTTGCGATTATCAATCTTTTTAGTGCTTGGTGCTGGTCGGGCGCGACGATGGTTTTGGCGTGGTATTTCGGCGAGGAGATCTGGAGCGGGCTGCGGCTAATCGAGCAACACTGGTATTTTGCGATACCTATCATAGGCGGGATTTTATATCTATTTTTTAGGTTATTTAAACGTATGGAAAATCACTTTATGAACTCACGAAAGGAACGAGATGAAAGTAAAACTGCTAGATCGTAAAATTAACGAGATAGAGGCGGATTTTGAAGTTATTTTAGTCGTAGATAAAAATTTAAATCACGAATTTATTAAAGACACGGATAAGTTTGCGCTTTTTAATTATAAAGGCGAGGGCAATCTGCTGCTTGCCGAGAGCGGGCGGTTGTACGTGGGCGTTAAGGCGCTAGAATATGACCACATCCGCACAGCACTTGCGAGCGCATACAACGCGCTTAAGGGCTACGCGATCAAAAATTTTAAAATCGCCTTTTACAAATGCGGCTGCGACCGCAGAAGCACGATGGCGATGGTCGAGGGCGTGCTTCTGGGCGGCTATGAGTTTAACAAATACAAAAGCGATAAAAAAAGCTCTAGCTTGAATGAAATTTTAATCTCTACGCAGGAGTACGGCGGCAGTAGCCCCGACGTGCAAAAGATGAACTACGGCGTACAGCAGGGCATCGTGATGGCAAATGCCGCAAATTTTACGCGCGACGGCGTCAATGAGATCCCTGAAATTTATACGCCCGAAAAGATGGCGAGCGAGGCTGAAATTTTAGCCTCGAACTACGACGACGTGAGCGTTAAAATTTACGACGAGGATTTTTTGCGCGAGCAGAATATGAATGCGTTCTTGGCGGTCAATCGCTCCAGCGCTCATCCGCCGCGCCTCATCCATCTGATCTATAAGCCGCAGCGCTGCCTAAAGCGCGTCGTTTTCGTGGGCAAAGGGCTTACTTACGACAGCGGCGGACTAAGTTTGAAGCCTGCCGATTATATGCTTACGATGAAAAGCGACAAAAGCGGCGCGCTTGCTGCGATGGGTATCATCAAGGGCGCTGCCGAGCTTGAGCTGCCGTTTGAGATACACGCGGTTATCGGCGCTACCGAAAATATGATCGGCGGCGATTCGTATAAACCCGACGATGTGCTGCTTAGTCGCAGCGGCGTGAGTATCGAGGTGCGAAACACCGACGCGGAGGGCAGGCTCGTGTTGGCCGACTGCCTAAGCTACGCGCAGGATCTTGCCCCCGATCTGCTAATCGATATGGCGACGCTTACCGGCGCTTGCGTCGTGGGGCTAGGCGAATACACTAGTGGTATCATGGGAAACAGCGAGGAGCTAAAGCGTAGATTTAAAGATCTTAGCGGCTGCAGCGGCGAGCTATTTAGTATTTTGGAATTTAACGATTATCTGCGCGAGCTAATTAAAAGCAGTATTGCAGACGTCTCCAACTGCGCTTCCAGCAGGTACGGCGGCGCGATAACTGCGGGGCTATTTTTAGATAAATTTATAAAAGACGAGTATAAAGACAAGTGGCTGCACCTTGATATCGCGGGGCCTGCATATCTGGAAAAGGCGTGGGGCTATTACGCAGCGGGCGCGACTGGCGCGGGCGTGAGAGCAAACTTATATTTCTTGCAGGCTCTAGCCAAAGAGCTGAAGGACGCGTAGATGGGGCTGTCAGTAGGGATCGTAGGGCTTCCGAACGTCGGTAAATCCACCACATTTAACGCTCTTAGCGGCGCGCAAAACGCACAGGCGCAGAACTATCCATTCTGCACGATCGAGCCCAACAAAGCGGTCGTGCCCGTGCCCGATGCCAGGCTCGGCAAACTTGCACAGATCGTTAAGCCCGGTCGCATCGTGCATTCGACTATCGAGTTTGTAGATATCGCGGGTCTCGTACGCGGAGCTAGCAAGGGCGAGGGGCTGGGAAATAAATTTCTTTCAAATATCCGCGAGTGCGAGATCATCCTTCATATCGTGCGCTGCTTTGAAAGCGGCGATATAACCCACGTCGAAGGCTGCGTCGATCCCATCCGCGATATCGAGATCATCGAAACTGAGCTGATTTTAGCGGACATCGAGCAGCTTGGACGCAAGATCGAGCGCCTCGGCAAGGAAGCTAAAGCAAATCAAAAGGGCGCTAAAGAGGCGCTAGCTGTAGCAAACGAGCTTTTGGCGCATCTAAACGACGGCAAGCCCGCTTCAAATTTTGCGCTCAAAGAGGATGAAAGCTACATCGCTTTAAATCGCGAGCTGCGCCTGCTTAGCGCCAAGGACGTAATCTACGGCGCAAATGTGGACGAAGACGGTATCGCGCAGGATAACGAATATGTCGCGCGCGTAAGAGAATACGCGAGTGCTCGCGGCGCCGAGGTGATCAAGCTCTGCGCCAAGATCGAAGAGGAGCTCATAGGGCTAAGCGACGAGGAAACGCACGAGATGCTGCAAAGCCTGGGCGCGCAGCAAAGCGGGCTGGAGCTCATCATCAAGCGTTCCTTCGCAAAGCTCAGCCTCATCAGCTACTTCACCGCAGGCGAGATGGAGGTGCGCGCGTGGACGATCACGAAGGGCTGGAGGGCCCCGAAGGCCGCGAGCGTGATCCACAACGACTTTGAGCGCGGATTTATCAGAGCCGAGGTGATCGGATTTGATGATTTTATCGCGTGCGGCGGCGAGAGTAGGGCGAAAGAAGCGGGCAAGATGCGCCTTGAGGGCAAGGACTACGTCGTGCAAGACGGCGACGTGATGCACTTTAGATTTAATGTTTAAAATTTATTTTTAGGTGCGTTGAAATTCGGTCTGCGCTAGCTTTAAAATTTTGTAAATTTTAGCTCAAATGCGGGTTTAATAAAATTTTGATTTTGTGCGTAGCGGCTTTTGGCTGAAATTTGAATCACTAGAACAAAACGAGACTTGTGCGCTAAAACATCGTTAAAATTTCAAGGTCAAATTTAATCGGCTTGGCTTGCGTTAAAAATTTTTAAGTAAACAAAGTCGCCTCGCGCAGGATTTGCGCTTAAATTCGCCTAGCAAAATACGTCTAAGAAATACTTTCAAAATCGCGCCAAAATTTATACGCAGCAAAAACTGTGCGTAAACGTAAATTTAAAGAAGTAAAATTTTACTAAAGATCGCTAAGATCGTATCTGTGTGTGATAGAATTTTAGCTCTATATTTAAATTTGCGGCTTACAAATTTGACATTCGGCGATTTTTAAATTTTATGATCTTAAATTTAAACATGTTTGTTTAGTATGCGGTGTGAACTGCGCTCGTAAAGCTAACCGTATTAAATTTGCCGCCGATAAGTGCGGCGGAATTTAGCGAAAAATTTTAAAACCAAGCTCGCGATCAGTCTATCTTGCTGCATGAAATTTAAAAGCTAGAATTTTGCCGCGCAGAATTCCGTTGTGCTATGGAGCTTTGCAGAAAAAAAATGAGCAGATTTCTCTAACGCCGAGCAAACAGGGCGCTGAACAAGCGGTGCTAAATTTAACTTAATTTTGGAGGATTATGCGAAATAAGCAGCCCTGTATCGAAGGCAGGATAGAAAACTTGCGTATCCGAGTCCTTAGGCAGGAGATCGAGACGCTCGTGCTTTTTGAGATCGACGGCATTCGCTTTCGCATGCGTTGCAGGGCATTCTCGTTTAAGCAGGGCGATTTAGTGCGCGTAAAATACTGCAAGCAGGGATATTTAGGCAGCCTCGTCGCCTTGGAGGTCGAGCGTCGCAGAATGCCTTTGGAATATGCCCGTGATTTTGAATTGAGCGTGCTGGATGCCGCAAGACGCGCGCTATATTTAGTTTGGGACATTTTGATTACGTTTGGTCTAATTTTTTTCGTCACGGCGGTATTTTATGTGATCTATCTTGCGTTCGCAAAAGACGCATTCCCAAACCTAGGCGATTTTTTCTACACTTGCGCGGCGCTTGCGTTTGTTGCGATGATAATTCTGGCACACATTTATGCGATCGTCCGCGCTGTTGAAAGGCGCGCGCCTCGTTTGACACAACTGGTGTTTAGCCTTGCCGAGCGGCTACTTAGCTTGGCGCGACTATTTTGGGCGGTACTGCTTTTTTGCATCGCTGTGATTGCGGTGTTGCTTTGGATTTATATGACATTTATTAAGGATAAAACGGCAAGCCTGAGCGATTTTTTCTATTCTTGCGTAGTGCTTACGCTTGTGTGCATGATATGCCTAATTTGTTCTACTTGCATGCAAAAACCCTCATCGTGGCGCAAGCGTAATAAAAAATAGTGCTACTCCATT
>NZ_CALIMQ010000016.1 GCF_938045535.1 uncultured Campylobacter sp.
CAAATGCACATACACTACTGGACGCGCATAAGGATTTGGGCGCGGTTCTGTCATCAAATCAGCGCTATGTCTATGGGCTAACGGTGAGCGCGTCGGGAAAAATTGTTCTGAGCAAGATGAATATGGACATCGGATCAACAGGTTTCTTTAATTAAATCGCTATTTATATTTTACCCACCGAAGAGCCGCTCTAAGATGGTCGGCTCGGGTTTTCCGGGGATAGCGGAGTTATTTCCTTGCTGCTGAGACGAGCCCGATTCGCTTGTTGAGGTAGCCTTGTTGGGGTCAGGGTTGATTTGTTCAGCAAAAACCAGGAGACGTTTTTCTGCCGTTCCTAGAGGTACGCAGCTCACCAATGTTAACATTGGTTTATTGGTGTTGAGTTGGACTTTCGAGACCTCACTTGGCATAACGACCTCTGTGGAAGTAATTTTATACGTATAGCGCTTGCTATTATAATTCATGTAAATTATGTCGCCCTTAACCAATTTTTCATTCTGCGCAAACACAAACTTATAATCACCAGCAGCAAAAGCATCATTACTGGAGTGGGCAGCAAAGACCGCATTACCGACCTGTCCTGGCACGGCGCTGGCGCCAGGAATTGAAAAGTGAGCTACTCCCTTCTCCATGGCTTAGCACCGGAATTTCAAGCGTTTTAAGCGCCGCTTTTTTCGCCTCGAAAACTCCGCTTGAGCAAACTACCAAGCCTGCTTTATTTTCGCTCACGTCGCGCTTTAAATTTAGCTCGCCCGAGTAATCGATGAGAATTTCAAATTTATCTCGCTCACACAGAGCTTTAAGCTCGCTAAAAGCGTCGTTTAGCAGAGGATTTAAAATTCGCAGATAAATTTTATGATTTCTAATATGCAAATCCAAAAACTCAAGCGCCCTAACCGTCCTAGCTATCTCGTCACCGCTCATTTTTTTCATATCGATTAGCGCGAAAATATTTAGCCCAAACGGCGATGGAAATTGCCCGCTTTGCTTTTTTACTTCAGCAAACACCACTCGCAGCGCGCTCGGCTCACCAACGACCAAGATCGTATCATTCGGATATATCCGCGAGCCGGGCGTCGTTACGATGTAATTGTTGTGACGATAGATCATCGGAATTTGATATTTGGCATTAGAAAGCGTGCTGATTTTTTTATACGCAAACGAGCTTCCTACGGGCACTTTTACCTCCATTATCTCTCCGCGTCCAAGCCCGATATTATCAGCAAAAACGGGGCTATCGGGCAAAAAACCGATGAAGCGCGAGGAATTTAGCGCGAGGGTATTTACGATTTTTACGTGAGCTTCATTTTTATTCTCGCGCAAAAGCCCCCAAAAATCGGCTGCGTAAAGCTCCAGATCGGGAGCAAGCGTCTTTAAATTTTCTAGCGTCACCTTGGCGTCAAACTCATCATCCATTATCATTATGCAGCGATCGAATTCCGCTAGGCTCAGCACGACGCGCAGCCGCTCAATGCTCGTGGGATCGAAAATTTCGATGCTGAAATTTTGCTCTTTTTGCAGCGCCTCCGGGACGCTGAGCGCATTTTTTGCGACGACGCGGTAATTATGTACGACGTCTTTGATCTTATAAACCTGGGATAAAAAATGGCGCGCAAACTTTCCGCTTGCGATGATAAGGATCTGTTTCATTGCTCTCCGTTTCGTGGTTTTGCAAAGATTATAACCAAAAACGGCTAAATTTTAAACCGCGCGATAAAATTTGCGGGCGAGCTGAGGCGCAGCGACTTAAAAATTTAAAGATCGAAATTTTAAAATCAAGGTTTAAAATTCCAAATCCGAGGCTTAAATTTAAAATGAATTAAAACTAAGCCTCGTTAAATTTAGTCTTGCTGCTTAGAGCGATAAAATTTCATAAATTTAAAAGCGGCGCTATAACCATTCGCGCTGCCGAAGTAGAAATTTTAAACCCGCTAGATTTTAAAATTTCACCTCCGCAGAGAGCATGAAGCTTCTACTCTCGCCGAGCGTCACGCCATTTGCCGAGCCTAGCACGCTAGTTACGTTAAGACCGCCCGCACCGTCGGCGCTCGCAGGATACATTCCCGCCCAGTATTTTTTGTTAAATACGTTATTTACGTTGAAACGTAGCGTGGTCTTATCGCCCAAAAGATGCTCGCTCGTATATCTGACGCCGATATCAGTAACGAAAAAGCTAGGCGTGTGCTGAGTGTTTAGATCGTCCAGATACATCTTGCTAGTGTCGTGGAAATTCGTACTGATCGCAAGCTT
>NZ_CALIMQ010000017.1 GCF_938045535.1 uncultured Campylobacter sp.
GCTTTCGCGATAGGCTCGTCGCAAGCCTCGTGCGGCTAGACGTGGATTTTTTCAACCGCTTCCGCACGGGCGAGCTCATCAGCCGTACGATCAACGATATTGAGCGCATCCGCGTCGTGGTTTCGAATATGATCCCCGATTTTTTCACGCAGATCATTACGATTTTGGGGCTTTTGGGCGTCGTGATCTATCAGAGCCCAAAGCTTTCGTTTTTCGCGCTCGTGGTCTTTCCGTGCGCGATATATCCGCTTTCGCGCCTTGCAAAGCGGATGAAAAAAATTTCGCGCGAATCTCAAGAGAAAACCTCCGATATCTCCTCGGCGCTCAGTCAAATTTACTCCAATATCGAAATCGTCAAGGCAAGCAACGCCGAGAGCTTTGAAGTGGAGAAATTTAACGCCGAAAACAAGAAATTTTTCGGTCTAAATTTAAAGGCGGTCGTAACGACATGTCTGGTAAGCCCGATCATGGAGATGCTAGGCGCCGTGGGCATCGCCGTGGTGATCATCGTCGGAGGGCAGGAGGTCATCGCGGGCCAGATGAGTATCGGCAGCTTTTTCAGCTTCCTTACGGCGCTTTTTATGGTCTACACCCCGATAAAAAAGGTCTCATCGCTCTACAACAATATGCAAGACGCCATCGCGGCGAGCGAGCGGACGTTTGAGCTCATAGACTTGGAGCCTACGATCGTAGGAGGCGGAAAGCAGATGGGTGAGATCGGCTCGGTGAGCTTTTGCGACGTGTCGCTAAACTACGGCGACAAGGCGGCGCTAAAAGACATAAGCTTCAGCGTCAAAAAGGGCGAAATTTTAGCGCTCGTCGGAAACAGCGGCGGCGGCAAAAGCTCGGTCGTGAACCTTCTGATGCGCTTTTACGACGCAAGTAGCGGTAAAATTTTATTCAACGGCAACGACGAGATCGGCGAGTTTAGCATCCCTAGCCTACGCGAAAATATCGGTCTCGTAAGCCAGCGCGTCTATATTTTTAACGACACGATCGCGCAAAACGTAAGCTACGGCGCGGAATTTAACGAGCAGCGCGTCATAGAAGCGCTGAAGCTCGCCAACGCCTATGAGTTCGTAAGCTCGATGAAGGATGGAATTTACACCGTGCTTAGCGAGTTCGGCGCAAATCTTAGCGGCGGACAGCGCCAGCGTATCGCCATCGCGCGCGCGCTGTATAAGGACCCGCAAATTTTAATATTCGACGAGGCGACTTCGGCGCTGGATAACGCAAGCGAAAAGGAAATCTCAAACGTCATCGAAAAGATCAAACAAAGTAAAATCGTCTTTGTAATCGCGCACCGCCTCTCCACGATCGAGCGCGCCGATAATATCGCCGTGATGAAAAACGGCCGCATCCTCGCCATCGACACCGACGCGAAGCTGACGGGCGAATGCGAGGAGTATCGCAGCCTAAAGGGGATCATGCAAAACGGCTAGAGCTTTAAAATTCTGCGCCTTTTGCGCCCCGGTTTAGCCCTACGAAATTTTAAAATTTTATCTTTGAAGCAAGCCGTATAAATTTATCCGCAAAGATTGAAATTTTACCTTGAAATTTAGCCACACGGATCACGGTTTTGGCTGCAGGGTTTTTTCAATAAAACCCGAAAGCTCGTCTCTTTGATGCGACGAGGCACGACTGCCAGAGCTTTAACGTTTGGATTAAAATTTTATCTCAAAATTTCAGCGCTTCGTTGCAAGCCGCCTCTAAATTTAAACATTCGCGCCGTTTTAAAACCGCTGCGATAAAATTTTATCGCACGCTGGGCTTTTGGGCGCTACCTGCACCTGATCTTAGGCATCTGCGGTAAAATTTTGGCTTGATTTTCCTTTATAAATTTTAGCATCTTTTTAAAATCCCTATCCGAATCGAAATTTTTCAAATATTTTGCCATAAAAACCGAGCTTTAATCAATAAAAGGCTACAATACGTCAAATTTAATTCCAAGGGAAAGTCATTGTTTGAATCTATGCGCGCGGCACGCTCGCTAAGCCCCCTATTTCTGGGGATTTTCTTTATGTTTATCGGTGACGCGCTAGTCATCGCAAGCGCGGGCATCATGCTAAAAGAATCCGGCCACAGCGAGCTTGAGATCGGAGCGATTTCGGCGTTTTTCTTTTTAGGGGCGATCTTTAGCGGCTTTTTCGTGCCTTCGATAATCGGCGCGCTCTCGTACGTGCGGGCATACGCGGTCTTTACGGCGCTTTTCGGAATTGCTGCAATGCTGCATGATCTTGGCTCAAACCTCGTATATTGGGCGATTTTGCGCTTTATTTTGGGCTTTTGCTACTACGCGCTTTTGATGATAATCGAAAGCTGGATCAACTCAAAGATCACAAACGCTATCCGCTCCCGCGTGCTCGCGATCTACGAAGCGGTTTTTTACGGCGCGTTTGCGATAGGAGTTATAATTTTGGCGCTAAATTTCGGAACGATGAAAGTTTTCGTGCTAAGCGCATTTTTCATCATCCTAGCGCTGCTGCCGGTAAATTTAATCCGCTTCAATCCTCCTAGAGTCCCCGCTCGCATGCGAATTTCGATGCCGCAAATTTCAATCGTGCCGCCGCTTGCGTTTGCGACGGTGGTTTGCGCGGGCATTTTGATTAACGGCTTTTTTTCGATGGCGAGCGTTTTTGTCCTAAACGCGGGACTTGGAGTGGGCTCGGTGGGCGCATTTATGGGATCGGCGATGGCAGGAGGCTTCTTAGCGCAGCTCGTCTGCGGCACTATTTCAGATAAGTTCGGTCGCAAACGCGCCATAATGATAGTTTGCGCCGTAGGTCTTGCTTCCTGCGCGGCGCTATTTTTTGCCAAAAGCTTCATCCTGACGTGCGCGCTTGCGTTGATGTTAGGATTTGGCGCCTTTCCTTTGTATTCGCTCGCCATCGCGCGCGCAAACGACTCCATCACCGGCGAGGGCGCATCTCGCGTGCAAATTTCAGCGGCAATGCTTTTTATCTATTCAAGCGCGTCTCTCTGCTCTCCTTTAATAATCGGCGCGATGATGAAATTTTTGGGCGCAAACGGCTTTATCTGGGTGTTTTTCGCGGCGATGAGCTTTTTATTTATATTTGCTATTTTCCGCCCCGAGATCGCGCCGAAAAGATAGCTTTAAAATTTTAAATTTTTTCGTAGATCAAAAATTTATAATAAAACGCCGCGATTGCGAACATAAAGCCCATGCCGAAGGTGATTTGCGAAAGCGAAAATCCAAGCTCGAAAAAAAACCCGATCGCAGCCGACACGAGCGTCGCGACGATGAAATACGCCATATCGTTGTAAGCGATGACGCGCCCAAAAAACTCCCTATCGACGTGGCTTTGCAGCTGCGTAAAAGAATACGACCACACCGTCGTGATGAAAAATCCCGCCGCGATCATGCCCGCAAACGAAAGCCAGTAGTTAAACTCTAGCGCCGCCCACAGCGCGATGCCCGCAAACTGCCCCAGCAGGATCCAAAAAAAGGTGTGCTTGTTTACGATCTTGCTTAGCCATATCTGCCCGAAAAATGCAGCCGCCGAGCGCGACATATTCATAAGCCCGATGACTAGCGAGGCGCTTAAAATCTCTTTGTAGCGGTATTTAGCAAGAAGCGCGATGAGATTGTCGTAGGTGGTGACGGCGACGAAGGCGTGAAGGACGATGAGATGCACCACCAAAGGATGTGAGCGCAGGTAAGAAAAGCCCTCCTTTAGCATCTTAAACACGGGCCCCGGCGCGTTTCTTGCGAGGTCTTTAAAATTTAGCCGCAGCAGGATGAAAAAGGAAAAAACGTATAAGCAAAAATCCAAAATAAATGCCGCTCGCACGCCGAAATAGTGGATAAAAATACCCGCGCTCGCCATACCGAAAGTATATGTGATCGTCCAGATAATGCCCGTCATCTCGTTAGCAAGCTTTAGATAGGGGCGGCTTAGAAATTTCGGCAGCGTAGACGATTCGGTTTGAAAAAACAGCGTGCCTGCGACGCTTCGCACGACCACAATCAGAAGCAGCAGCCACAGATAATCCAAACTATCGATAAAAATCAGCATGAAAATACTGATCATCTCGGTTATAAACATCGCCGTCATCAGAGGCTTTGGTTGAAATTTATCCACGATGATGCCGTTGATGGGCGCTAAAAAAACGTTTGGCACGAACGAAACGACGCCTACCGCCGTGATCGCCCATACCGGCGCGCCAAGTTCAATCAGCAGCGTAGCGATCCCAACGACCGAAAACCACAAGCCGAACATACATATAAAACCCGCCGAAAAGAGCAGTCGGTAGTTGCGTGAATGGCGAAGCAGCACTATGTATCTGATCATAAAATTTTATCCCGTAAATTAATTATAAAAAATTTTAAGCGATTGTATCACGGCGCGCCTTAAAAGCCAAAATAAGCTAAAAATGCTATAATTGCGAAATTTTAATTCAGGAGTGAAAATGGAAGGGTTCGTAACTACGGTAATAGTATTTTGCGTCCTCATCGCGGCAATTCTAAAGATGGGGGTCAAGATCGTCTCACAATCGGAAATTTTAATCATCGAGCGACTGGGTCGCTTTCACAAGGTGCTCGACGGCGGATTTCACATCATCGTGCCGTTTTTTGACGCGGTACGCGCTAAGATGAGCGTACGCGAGCAGCTCGTGGACATCAGCAAGCAGCAAGTCATCACCAAAGATAACGTCAACATAAGCGTCGACGGTATCGTGTTTTTAAAAGTCATCGACGGTAAGATGGCGCTTTACAACGTCGAGGATTATCGCCGCGCGATTTCAAATTTAGCGATGACAACGCTACGTAGCGCGATCGGCGAGATGAGCTTAGACAGCACGCTTAGTTCGCGCGATCAGCTAAATTCCAAGCTACAAATCGCTCTGGGCGATGCCGCTGATAACTGGGGCGTAAAGATCATGCGCGTGGAAATTTCCGAAATTTCGGTACCGCACGGCATCGAAGAGGCGATGAATATGCAGATGAAAGCCGAGCGTGAAAAGCGCGCGATCGAGCTTAAAGCCGAGGCTGAAAAAGCGGCCCTCATCCGAAACGCCGAGGCGCTAAAGCAGGAGAAGGTGCTCGAAGCCGAGGCGATCGAGCGTATGGCGGATGCGAAAAAATACGAGCAGATCGCGCTAGCACAGGGTCAAAAAGACGCGATGGACAATATAAATTTAGCGATGAGCGCTTCCAGCTTCGCGGCGGAATACCTGCTCGCGCAGGGTCGTGTAAACGCTTTTAGCGAGCTGTCCAAAAACCCGAGCAAGGATAAAATTTTGATCCCTTACGAAACGAGCGAGCTTATCGGCTCTCTTAGCGTGCTTAAAGAATTCCTCAGCAAAAACGGCGCGAAGGAGCTCAAATGAACGCGCTGATTTTTATCATAATCGGCGTGATTTTGGCGATCGTCGAGCTTTTGGTGATGGATTTTACCTTTATATTTTTCAGCGCCGGATTTTTTATCACGGGGCTTTTGAGCTTCGGCTTTCATCTTGATTGGGACGTGCAAATTCTACTTTCGTTCGTGCTTTCGTTCGTGCTTCTAATCGCATTTAAAAAGCCGCTAAAATCACGCTTTTTCAAACCAGAAGAGAAGCATAAGGATAACTTTTTAGATGAAAGCGGCACCGGCACCGTCAAAAACGGCATGGTCTATTTCAAAGGTACGTTTTGGAAAAGCGATGAAATTTCGGATCTTAACGAGGGCGACCGCGTCGAAATTTTAGGCGTAAAAAACGGCCAGATCGTGATTAAAAAAGATAGCAGTCGAAATTCTAGCGGCGCAGACGGGATAAATTTAAATAACGGCGACGCAAATTTAAGCGGTGCCGACAGCACGAGTACCGACGATAAAAATTCTAATGCCGCCGCAAGAGATGCAAATTTAAAGGGAGCCAATGGCTAGAATGAGCGCCGATGAGGCGCTAGAGTTAATCGAGCATGCCGATCTGAACGAGCTTGGGCGCGCGGCGTTTGCGCGCAAGCGCGAGCTGCACCCGGAGCGCGTCACGACCTTCATCATCGATCGAAACATAAACTACACCAACGCCTGTATGGTAGATTGCAAATTTTGCGCATTTTATCGCCACGCAAGCGACGCGGACGCCTACGTGCTAAGCTTTGAGCAGATTAGCGAAAAGATCGAGGAGCTCATCGCCGTGGGCGGCACGCAAATTTTATTTCAAGGCGGCGTTCATCCGAAGCTAAAAATCGAATGGTACGAGGATCTGGTGGAGTTCATCCACAAAAATTATCCGAGCATCACGATCCACGGCTTCTCGGCGATCGAGATCGATTATATCGCGCGCCTTAGCGGCATCAGCACGCTCGAAGTACTTTGCAGACTGCAAGCCAAGGGGCTCTACTCGATGCCCGGAGCCGGAGCCGAAATTTTAAGCGACCGCGTGCGAGACCTCGTAGCGCCGCGTAAAAGCGACAGCGCCACGTGGCTTAGAGTGCACGAGGAGGCACACGGCATCGGTATGAAAACGACCGCCACTATGATGTTCGGCACGCTGGAGAGCACGCGCGAGATCGTAGAGCACTGGGAAAAAATCCGCGAGCTGCAAGACCGCACGGGCGGCTTTCGAGCGTTCATTTTATGGAGTTTTCAAGGGCAAAATACCCGCCTTTTGCGCGAGCATCCCAAGATCAAAAAGCAAAGCCCGAACCGCTACCTGCGCCTGCTCGCCGTCTCGCGGCTATTTTTGGATAATTTTAAAAACATCCAAAGCAGCTGGGTCACGCAGGGCAGCTACATCGGGCAGCTGGCGCTGAAATTCGGCGCGAACGATCTGGGAAGCACGATGATGGAGGAAAACGTCGTAAAGGCCGCGGGCGCGAGCTTTCGGATGAGCAAGGACGAGATGATAGCGCTGATCCGCGACATAGGCGAAATACCCGCCAAGCGCAACACCAACTACGATATTTTGGAGACGTACGCTTAGGCGCGGACTTTTGCGTGTTTGCGGCAGAAATTTATGCGCTTACGGCGCGAATTTAGCGGCAAAATTTATCTTAAAACAGATAGCGAATTTTTGCGATCGTGGAATTTTGCAACGAAATTTAAAATTTTGATATCGGTACGGGTTTAAATTTACAGGCGCAAGCGGAATTTGCACGGTAAAATTTCATTTCGCTGCGAAATTTCGCCTTAAAATTTTTTGGACGCGAAATTCTACGCCGCGAGATCAATGCGACGTAGACGGCGCGTGAGAGACATTTCGTTTACAACGCTTGCCGTATTTGAGCGCGAATATATTTCGTCTCGTACTGCGAATACGGCGCGGCGTTTCGGGCACTGAAATTTTACAAAAATGCGGCGCGATTAAATTTTAAAGCAGAACGGGCAAAACTACCCTGGCGCGAAATTTTTAAAACGAGCCCGGCGCAAATTTTAAAGGCGGCCTGGCTGCGTCAAAATTTTAAAACCGCGCCCGCAAGAACGATGAAATTTAAAAATTTTATAAAGGAAAACGATGGAAAAAAAAGAGATTTCACTTAAAATTAAAGGCGGCAAGAACGCTAAAATCGACTTTTTGTATCAATTCGACGATTCGCTGCCGGTGGTGAGCTTCAAGCTAATTTTCAAAGCAAGTGGCGCGGTGAGCGAGAAGACCCTGGGCCTTGCGCGCATCTGCGCGGGCGTTTTGGGCGAGGGCTCAAAGACGCTAGGAGTGAGCGAATTTCACCGCAAGCTCGATATCCGCGCGGTCGAGATCAGCGCCGCGAGCAATTTTGAAACCTTCGGCATCCAGCTAAACTGCCTAAAAGAGCACTTCGATTTCGGCCTAGATATGCTGCGAGAGCTGCTTAAAGAGCCCAATTTAACGCCTTCGGTGCTCGAAAAGCTAAAAATGCAAACCATAGGCGAGATCGCTGTGCTAAAAAGCGAGTTCGATTACATCGCGACGTGCAACCTAAAAGCGCTTCTGTATCCGCGCACGAGGCTCGAGCGGCCGCTCATAGGCGACGAGGCGAGCATAGAGCGGATCACTATGAAGGACGTGCGGGAGTTTTTCGCCTCGCTGAATTTAGAGAATTTATACGTCGTTTTATGTGGTGACGTGAGCGATAAAAACCAGAAAATCGCGGAAATTCTAAGCCTCTTTGCAAGCGGAGAAAAGCGCGAGCTGCCGTTTTTCACGCCGAGCGATGCGAAAAAGATAAAGATCCAAAAGGAGCAGACACAGCAGGCTTACATCTACTTCGGCGCGCCCTTTGCGCTGCCAAAGGAGCAGGAGTTCATCGCAAACACCGCGCTATTCGTGCTCGGAAGTAGCGGTTTCGGCAGCAGGCTGATGGAGCGCATCCGCGTCAAACACGGCCTTGCGTATTCGGTCTATGCGCGCGGTGATTTCGAGCTTAGCCGCCGCGAGTTTTGGGGCTATTTGCAGACCAAAAACGAAAATTTGCAAAACGCCGCCGCGCTCGTAAAGGCGGAGATCGCGAAGTTTATCGCCTCGGGCGTGAGCGAAGCGGAGCTAAAAAGCGCCAAAAAATTCCTGATCGGAAGCGCCGTGCTGCAAAAAGAGACGATGTTTAAGCGAGCAGCGATCGCGCAGAGCGAGTATTACAAGGGCTACGCATTCGGCGAGTTCGAGCGAAATTTAAAGCGTATCGAGACGCTAAAACTCGGGGCGCTCAACGATTTCATTAGATCGCACGACGAGATCATGAACCTAAGTTTTTCCGTCATTTGCGACGAGACCGCCGCGAAAAAGGGGCTTAAAATTTAGCCCGTCGCGGCGCGTATCTATGATCGGTCTAAAATTTGGGTAAATTTTAAATTTATAAAACGGCGCGAATGGTGCTAAATTTTACTTTTGCACTGCGTTTGTGGGCCTGCTTGCTGGTTTAAATTTAAAACTGCGTTTGCGTTGCGTTAAAATTTGCGGGGCTTTGCAGAAATAGCTAAATTTGCGAGCCTTATAGGGGCGGTTAAATTTAAAGGCGCGGTGCACGGCTCGGTAAGATTTCAGCGCGTAAAATAAGAGCTCGATTTCACAAGCCGTTTGCAAGCCGCGCCGTAAAATTTAAAAAGGCGCGTGGTGGTGGCTGCCGTAATTGAATTTTTGCGGTTTGCAAATCGTGCTATGAAATTTCAAGCGCTCGCGCGCCGTTTTAAAACCGGGTGTGCACCGCAAAGTACGGCTGCCAAACAAAATACGCGCAAGGTAAGTAAAATTTACAAGCGCAGCCGGCGAGTAAATTTGCCGCAATAACGAAATTTCGAGCAAATTTTGGCAAGCGTTCGATGCGGCGCGTAAAATTTCGATCAAATTTAGGCGGGCTATTTCGCTTCGACGCATAAAATTTCACAGCGCAATGGCTTAACGCCTATAAAAATTTAAAGGATGAAAATTGATTTTTGAAGCAAAAGACGCGGCAGCACTGCAAAAAGCGGGCATTACGACGCTTTTGGATCTGGCGCTGCTTCTGCCCAAAAGCTTCGACGATCTAAGCGTCAGAGACGCGCCCTGCGCGGGCGAGAGCACAGCGGAGGTCGAGTGCCTCTTCCAGCACAGGCGCGGCTCGATGCTCATCGTCACGGCGCACTGCCTCAGCTGGGAGCGCGAGATCAAAATCGTGATCTTCAACGCCAAAAGCTGGCACTTCGGCGCCTTCAAGCGCGGCAAAAAATTTTTCATCCACGGCAAATGCGACGAGAGCTTCGGCTCGTGGCAGTTCGTAAACCCAAAAATCGTAAGCGAGCCGGGCAGGATCGCGCCCAAATACAAAGCCGCGCTGAGTGACGCCGCGGCGCAAAAGCTGATCAAAAAATATCTAAGCGCGAGCGCGCTTCTAGGCTGCGGACTGCGCGCGGACGAGGCGGCGGTACTACTTGCGCTACACGAGAGCTCACCGCGCAGCGTGCGAATGCTAGCCGCGCTAAATAGGCAGCTCAAGGAGGGCAGCGCGGAAAATTTCGGCGAGCGCGACGACGTTTCAAACAGCGGCAGAATTCCAAGCGGCAGTGAAATTTTAAATGGCGGAATTTCAAGCAGCAACAAAATTTTAAATGGCGACGGAATTTCAGATAACGGCGAAATTCCAAGCTCACAAAGCCTCGCTGCCGCCGAAATTTTAAACGGCAGATCGCAAAACGGTGAAATTTTTAGGGGTAAAATTTCAAACTATCCTCAAAGCAGCGGAGCTCTTGCCTGCGAAACAAGGTGCGGCGCGGCGAATGAAATTTTAAGCGGAGAAATTCCAAAGGGCGCGAAGACTTCACTTCTCCCGAGCCTCCGCGACGGCGAGATTGCGAGCGATAAAATCTTAGACGGCGATCAGCCTCGGGCGCGCTGTGCGGAGATTTACAACGACGAAAATTTTAGCGTCCAAAGCGGTGATAATTTTCTTGCCGCATATGGCGCCGATGCGCACGTAGATGAAATTTTGGACGACCTCGAAGCAGGCAATGAAGCGGCTACAAGCGGCGATAAAATTTCAAACGACCTAGTATCCGACGTCCAAACAGCGGCATGGCCAGCAGACACTCAAGCCGCAACCGCGCAACCCATGTTAGAGCATGTCGCGACCAAGCAGTCCGTAGCCGAGCAACAAAATTTAAGCGCCCAAGACGTAGATGCGCAATCCGCAGCTGCCCAAACTCAAGACGTAGGCGCGCAACCCGCAGCAATCCAAACTTCGAGCCGAGTAGCAAGCGCGCAAGCCGCGACCACCCAAACTTTGAACGCACAAGCTACGGACGCGCAGCCTGCAAGCGATCAAACCAAAAATGTTCAGGCGGTAGTAGCCGTGCAGACTGCAACCGCAAAGCCTACGATCGCTCAGACCGCAAGCGCCGCCGAGGCTGTTCAGGACGCGCTCGCCGCACCGATGAGCGCTTCGCGCGATTGTGCCGTACAACCTACGCATTATCAAACTGAAACTATCCAGACCGCAGCCGCCCAAGCTACAACCGCCATACCTACAATAACTCAAATTGCAAGCGACGCCGGAACTGTCCATGCCGCCGAGACCGTCCGAGCCGCAGCCGCCACGCAGATGAGCGGTGCTGCGATTTTACGCACGCTGAAATTTGTAGAAATTCTAAACTACCTGCAAAAGCTAAGCGCGAAAAAAACAAGTTTCCCGGCGCAAATTTACCCGCTGCGCGACATCTCCGACTGGCTTGCTTCGCTTCCTTTTGAGCCTACGCGCGATCAGCTAAGCGCGATAAAGGATATCGCTAGCGATCTGCAAAGCCCTCTAGCACGCCGCCGCGTCGTCATGGGCGACGTAGGTAGTGGCAAAACGCTCGTCATCCTCGCGAGCACGGCGATGAACTACCCGCGCATCAGCTATCTGATGGCGCCTACAAGCATCTTGGCTGAGCAGATTTACGCCGAGGCGCGCCGCCTGCTGCCGCCGCAGATCAAAGTCATGCTCGTAAAAAGCGGCGACCGCGAGCCGAATTTCGCGGACGCGCACCTTGTCATCGGCACTCACGCCCTGCTCTACCACGAGCTCGCGCCGTCAAATCTCATAATGGTCGATGAGCAGCATCGCTTCGGCTCCAACCAGCGCGAAAAGATCGCGCGCCTCACGGGGAGCGGCGAGTTTCGAGCGCATTTCATTCAGTTTAGCGCCACGCCGATACCGCGCACGCTAAGCATGATCCAGTCCGAGCTCGTGAGCTTTAGCTTTTTAAAACAGCTGCCGTTTGAAAAGCGTATCGAAACCAAAATCATGCAAAACGACGGATTTGCTGGCTTTATGCAGGATCTGCGCCGTGAGCTCGCCGCGGGCAATCAAGCGATCATCGTCTATCCGCTCGTGCAACAAAGCGAAAGCTCGGCCTATCAAAGCCTTGAGGAGGCGGCGCCGTTTTGGAAGGCTCAGTTTGCGGACGTGCTGATCACTCACGGCAGCGACAAGGACAAGGAAGAGGTTCTGCGCCGCTTCCGCGACGAGGGGCGGCTGCTGATAACCACGACGATCGTCGAAGTGGGTATCTCGCTGCCGCGGCTTAGCGTCATTTTAATCGTGGGCGCCGAGCGAATGGGGCTTGCGTCGCTTCATCAGCTGCGCGGACGCGTCGGGCGCAAAGGCCAGGCGGGGCGCTGCTACCTCTACACCAAGCTCAAATCTCCGCCGCAGCGCCTGCGCGAGTTCGCAGCGACACTAGACGGATTTAAGGTCGCAAATATCGATCTGAAAAACCGCCAAGGAGGCGATCTGCTGGGTGGCTCGGTGCAGCACGGCGCGATGTTTGCGTGGTATGATTACGAAGAGGACGTGACGGCTGCGGCAAAGCAGCGACTAAAAGACATAGGACGGGGTGCATGAAATTCTACGAGATGCGATAGAATTTAAACGTAATTTTAGCCGCGGCAAAATTTTACGAAGCGAATGCGATTATGAGGTAACGGGCGATCTGATATAAAATTTGAAATTTCACGGCGCAGATTGCATCGGATAAAATTTAGAGCTTTACCAAGCGTCGTTTGCTTTTAATTTCTAAAATTTATGCAACTTAAAGTCCGAAAAAAAAGGAGAGCAAAATGGCTTACGTGACCTACGACAAGGCAAAATGGCACTGGGGCGCGGCAAATGCGCCGACAGATATCCCGCAGGAAAACGGCGCGACGCACATCGCGTTTTTCTTCCGCTGGTGCATGGAGCGCAAGCTCTACTCCAAGGACTTTGCGGCGGATTTCGCGGACGATATAGCGCGGATGGTCGATAGCTTTGATTATCGCGGGTATTTCTTTGGCGCCATGGACGGCGTGCTGAGCAGCGAAGAGCTAAACACCGCGGGCAAGGCCTTTGCAAAGGCCTACTACACCACGGACCGCACGAAATTTGCCAAAACGCACGGCTGGTATTTGCAAGATTACGACGATTTCGTCGCGCGAAAATTCGGCGATAAAAACTTCGACAACGCCTATTTTTACATAGAAAATTCGCCGCAAAATTACGCCGAGATCAAAGAGATCATCGATCGCCGCTATGAGGAATTCTTGAGCTTCAAGGCGGCGAAGTAGAAATTTTACCGCCTAGCTTAGCCGGTTTAAAATAGACGTCTAATCCGAAACGGCGCGCGATGTAAATAAGCAGAACCGATACAAAACCGCGAGCGGCAGGGCTTAAAATTTAGGAAAATTTAACTATAATCGCCGCAAAAATTTGAAAATTTTAAAATTTCACAAAGGATTTTATCGATGATCAAGGCACTTCGTGGTATGAACGATATTTCAGGCGAACAGGCGCGCATCTACTCGCAAATTTTAAGCGTGTGCGAGCGCGTGGCGCGCAATTACGGCTTTTGCCTCATCGAAACGCCCAAGCTCGAACAGACCGCGCTATTTCGCCGCAGCGTCGGCGAGAGCAGCGACATCGTCGGCAAGGAGATGTATGAGTTTAGCGACAAAAGCGGCGATAGCGTCTGCCTGCGCCCCGAGGGCACCGCGGGCGTCGTGCGCGCCTTTATCGAAAAAAAGCTAGACCGCAGCGGCGGCGTGCATAAATTTTATTATCAAGGCTCGATGTTTCGCTACGAGCGCCCGCAAAAGGGGCGTCTGCGCGAGTTTCATCAATTCGGCGTCGAGTGCTTCGGGCAAAGTAGCGTTTATGAGGATGCGAGCGTGATCTTGATGCTAGCTCAAATTTTACGCGAGCTAAATGTTGCCGCAACGCTTAAAATCAACTCTTTAGGCGACGAGGAGTGCATGCCGGCGTATAAAACCAAGCTCGTAAATTTCTTACAAGAGCGCAAAGATAGGCTCTGCGAGGACTGCCAAAGGCGTATCGACACCAATCCGATCCGCGTGTTGGACTGCAAAAACGAAAGCTGCCAGAAAATTTTAGCCGCTGCGCCGCTTATAACTGAAAATTTAAACGACGCCTGCGCTGCGGAATTTGAGCAGCTGCAAAGAATTTTAACCCAAAACGGACAAAAATTTGAAATCGATGCAAAGCTCGTGCGCGGGCTTGATTACTACTGCAAGACCGCCTTTGAGTTCGTCTCATCCGAACTTGGCGCACAAAGCGCCGTAGGCGGCGGCGGGCGCTATGACAGACTCGTGGAGTTTTTAGGCGGCAGAAAGACGGCGGGCGTAGGCTTTGCGATCGGTATCGAGCGAATAGCCGGAATTTTAAAAACGCGCGAAGCCCCTCAAGAGCGCGAGGGGATTTATATCGGCGCGCTGGATGAGGCGTTTGTTAGCACGGCATTTTCATTTGCGCTAAAGCTGCGAAAGTTTTGTAAAACTCAAATTTCATACGAGCCCAGGAGCCTAGCCAAGCATTTAAAAGCGGCTGACGGGGCGGAGGCGAAATTTTGCCTTTGCATCGGGCAGAACGAGTTTGATCGCGCCGAGGTGTGGTGCAAAAATTTAGAGGATCAAAGCACCTTTGCGATTAAATTTAAAGAGGTCGAAGCATTTTTTAAGGATAGAGCATGAGCGATTACGGACTAAATATTTGGGGGAATTCCAACTTTACGATAGACGGCGGCAAGCTATGCCTAAACTCCGATTTTAAGCAGCCTTTAGTGGATATAATAAAAGAGATCCGCGCAGACGGCGTGCGAGGCCCGATACTACTGCGCTTCCCGCACCTCATCAAAAAGCAGATCGTTGAAATTTACTCAAATTTTAACCGCGCCATTAAGGAGTTTGATTACAAGGGAAAATTCCACGCTGTCTATCCGCTCAAAGTAAATCAATTCCCGGGCTTCGTTAAAAATTTAGTCGATATCGGCGAGCCTTACGGATACGGGCTAGAGGCCGGCAGCAAGCCCGAACTGCTACTAGCGATGGCGTATAACAAATACGGCGCGCCGATTACCGTAAACGGTTTTAAAGATAAGGAGCTTATAAATATCGGCTTCATCGCCGCAGAGATGGGGCATAACGTGACGCTTACGATCGAGGGGCTAAACGAGCTTGAAACCATCATCGAAACGGCTAAGGAGCGCTTTGCGCCAAAGCCTTTCATCGGGCTTCGCATCAGATTGCATAACTCCGGAAGCGGTATGTGGGCGAAAAGCGGCGGGATAAATTCCAAATTCGGCCTTACCTCGACCGAGCTTATAGAGGCGATAAACTTACTGAAGAAAAACGACCTCATAGAGCAATTTACGATGATTCATTTTCATATCGGCTCGCAGATTACAGAGATCCATCCGCTCAAAAAAGCCCTCATCGAGGCGGGCAATATCTATACCGAGCTTCGTAAAATGGGTGCGAAAAATTTAAAATCCATAAATTTAGGCGGAGGGCTCGCTATCGAATACTCCCAAGCCAAAGAAAGCTCCAACCGCAACTATACGCTAAAAGAATACGCCAACGACGTGGTTTTTTTGCTAAAATCGATCGCAGAGGATAAAAAAGAGGCCGAGCCTGATATCTTTATCGAGAGCGGCAGATACGTAGCCGCCAGCCATGCAGTGCTTGTGGCGCCGATTTTGGAGCTTTTTACCCAAGAATACGCCGAAGAAAAGCTCGCCTTAAAAAAGGATAATCCGCCGGTAGTCGCCGAGCTATACGATCTGTATAAAACTCTAAAGCCATCCAACGCGTTAGAGTATCTGCACGATGCTATGTCGCATATGGAGAGCGTGCTTACCCTTTTTGATCTGGGATATGTCGATCTGATCGACCGCTCAAACGGCGAAATTTTAGTTCATCTAATAATGCGAAAGGCGTATGGAATTTTAGGCAATAAGCAAGAATACAGCAATTTCTTAAACTCCCTAGGCAACGCCCAAGAACGCTATTTGGTAAATTTCTCGATCTTTCAAAGCCTGCCCGATTTTTGGGGCATCAAGCAGCACTTCCCAATCATGCCGCTAGAGAGGCTGGACGAGCGCGCCACGCTATCGGCGTCGATCTGGGATATCACCTGCGATAGCGACGGCGAGATAGAATTCGACAATCAAAAAAATCCGCTTTTTCTGCACGATTTCGATCCTGAAAAAGAGGAGTATTTTTTGGGCTTTTTTCTTGTCGGAGCCTACCAGGAAGTGCTTGGCATGAGCCACAACCTCTTTGCGCACCCCACCGAAGCGACCGTGATCTTACGCGATGACGGCGGTTTTGAGATCAAGGATTTCATCGAATCGCAATCAGTCATCGACATCTTGGAGGATATGGACTACGACGTAGTAGATATCCGCGAAAGCCTAAACGAGCGCGTCGAAAAATCAGACCTCATAGACGCAAAAGAGAAAAAGCATATCCTGGGCGAGCTATATCTGTTTTTAAACGACAACAGCTATCTAAAGACGATCAAATGAGTTTTTGGCAAATTTTAAAACAGGACTTCACCGAGCCCTTGCGCCAAGACCCCGCATGCAACGGCGTATTTGAGATATTTTTCTGCTATCCCGGCGTCTGGGCGCTGATAAATTACCGCTTCGCGCACTTTTTCTACGAGCGAGGTTTTAAGCTTATAGCTCGCGCGATCAGCGGACTTACCCGCATAATCACCGCCGTAGATATAAACCCCGGCGCGCAGATCGGCTCGGGCGTGTTTTTCGACCACGCCACGGGGCTTGTCATCGGAGAAACGGCGATCATCGGCGATAACTGTCTGATCTATCAGGGCGTTACTCTCGGCGGCGTGAGCTTAGAGCACGGCAAGCGCCATCCGACGCTACAAAACGGCGTCGTAGTAGGCGCGGGAGCCAAAGTGCTAGGCAACATCACCATCGGCGAAAATTCCAAAATCGGCGCAAATTCCGTCGTCGTAAAGGACGTCGAGCCAAACTGCACCGCCGTGGGCGTGCCGGCTAGAATTTTAGGAAGCTGCGAGAGTGATCCTTTAGCGCATAATAAAATTCCCGATATCAGCCAGGAGCTTATCAAATATCTCATCAAGCGTATCGAAATTTTGGAAGATTGCATCTGCAGCGGCAGAAAAGATATCGCCGAAATGGATGAGGATCTCAATAAATTCTACGAAGAGTATCTAAAATCATTAAAATAATAAGGGTTAAAAGTGAAAAAGGCTCTATTTTTTATAATTTGTGCTATTTTGTCGGCAAGCGGTAGCGATGCTAATAGCGCAAAAAATTCCGCGGACAACGCCAGAATAAGCCTAGTAAAAAGTCTATACATCAGGAATACCTATTTCGGCGATCACAAAAATGTCTTATCGGCTTCTTTCAGATCCGTGCTTATGCAGGATGAAGCATCTGCTGGCGAAGGTGAGGTAGGCTGCTTGGACTATGATCCGATAATCGGCGGTCAGGATGTCTGCGACGACGCGAAATATGATTTTGAGCTAGGGCAGCGCGATACTGTCGTAGTGACGCAGACCTGCCCCTACGACGTGCAGACGATAATCTACAAACTCGTCCGTAGCGGAGGCGATTATAAAATCGATGATATCTACAACCAAGACCCAAGCGGCGGCAGAGCTTTTAGCGTCAAAAATCAAATTTTAAATTGTCTAAACCAATCCAAGGAGCATCAATGAAATTAACACTTTCAAGTCGCGTAAGCAAGCTCGGTGAAAGCCTAACGATCGCAATCAGCACTAAAGCCAAACAGATGAAAGCCCAGGGGCAAGACGTCGTGATCCTAAGCGCGGGCGAGCCTGATTTCGATACCGCAGAGGTCGCCAAAAGGGCTGTCATAGAAGCTATGGCCAAGGGCTGCGGAAAATATACGCCTGTTGCCGGAACGCCTGAAATTTTAAATTTAATCGCGCAGAAGCTAAAGCGCGATAATGCTCTAAACTACAGGCCTGATCAGATCATCACTAACGTAGGCGCCAAGCACTCGCTATTTAACGCCTTTAACTGCATCTTAAACGAAGGCGATGAGGTCATAATACCGGCGCCTTATTGGGTCACTTACCCAGAAATTGTAAAATTTTGTGGCAGCAAGCCCGTCATCGTAGACACCAAGGCGGAAAACCGATACAAAATCACCGCCTCGCAGCTCAAAGCCGCGATCACGC
Source organism: uncultured Campylobacter sp. (assembly GCF_938045535.1). Lineage (GTDB taxonomy): Bacteria > Campylobacterota > Campylobacteria > Campylobacterales > Campylobacteraceae > Campylobacter_B. The sequence continues at coordinate 17,903 of NZ_CALIMQ010000017.1, forward strand.
CGCGCACGAAGGCGCTGTGCCTTTTCAACCCGAGTAACCCCGCAGGCGCCGTATATTCGCGCCAGGAGCTACAAGAGCTTGCGGAAGTGCTAAAAGGCACGGATATTTTAGTAATTGCCGATGAAATTTACGAAAAAATCGTCTTCGGCAAGAGCTTCATAGCCGCAGCAAGCATCAGCGAGGATATGTTTAGGCGCACCGTGACGATCAACGGGCTAAGCAAATGTGGCGCGATGCCCGGCTGGCGCTTCGGATACACCGCCTGTGCGATCGATGAGCTAAATAAGGCGATGATAAACCTGCAAAGTCAAAGCGTCAGCAACGTAGCAAGCATCGTCCAGGCAGGCGCTATGCCAGTGCTGCGCGGCGAGGCGGATGATTATATCGAGGAGATGAGGCGCGAATACGAGCGCAGGCGCGATTTCGGCACCGACGCGATAGGTGCGATCCCGGGACTTGGCGTCGTAAAGCCCGACGGCGCATTTTATTTCTTCATAGATTGCTCTCAGGTAGAACCTGATAGTATGAAATTCTGCATGCAACTGTTAGATAAAGGGCTCGTAGCCACGGTGCCAGGAAGCGGATTTGGTATGGATGGGCACTTCCGCGTAAGCTTTGCGTGCTCTATGGAAAATCTAAAACGCGGCTTTGAGCGCATAGAAAAATTCGTAAAAAATTACCACAGATAGGCATGCCAGCGAAATTTTGATCTAAATTTGCCGTAGCTTAGCAGCGAAATTTTTACATAAAATTTAATGCGGCTTGGCGGCAAATTTAGCGTGGCACGGCGTAGCTCAGAATTTAATGCGGTTGTTCTAGCTAAGCACGATTAAATTTCGAACCGCTTTAGTTTAAGGACATTTAAATCTCGAGCTGCCGTATTTAGGAGCGCTTAAATTTTATGCCGTTTTATTCAAATCAAATACGGCCAATTTTGCGCTGTTATACTACGATGCCTGCCGCGCCGCGCACTGCTCGTGATTTAAAATTTCGCTTCGGAATTTTAAAGCTCATCACACGACGCATCCGGATTTCGTCGCAAAAGCTCTGGCGCAAACGCCGCCTGCGGTAGAGCTTTTGAATTTCATCGTGAAATTTTAAAATTTTACGATGAGACTTTCAAACCTTGCGCTGTTTGCCTCTTGATACAGCCGCGCTAAAAATTTAACCAAACATGACGGTCACACAAAATACGACGAACAAGACGAGCGCAACGAACACAACCGACGCCGCATAGCAGTGACACACGACGAACCAAAAAAAACGCGCGGCGTAGACCGAAAACGAGCTAAATTTTAAAATTTTACCGCGCCCGAGCAAACGCGATAAATTTTATGTTTTAGTGCGCCTTTGAACCCAATCTCATCAAATAAATTTTAAACGAAATTCTAACGCCGCAGCGCTATTTTATATTTTTATAAAGACTATTTTAGTAAAATCAGGGCTTTATGAGCGAGATAAAAATTTTAATCACCGACGAGGATCTGTGTGCCCCGCGGCGGCTTTTGAGCAGGCGCGATAAGAAGCTGGCGCGAGCGCGAAGCCATCTGCGCGAGTTTCGCGTTTCGCGGGCGCTTAAAGCGCGCTTTAAAAAGCGCGGCAAATTTTGTATCTCGCACAAAAGCGCGGAGGGCAAAACGATCGTCGCCGTGGCTCTAGCGAGGCAAAAATTCGGGCTCGATCTTGAAATTTTAAAACCGCGGAATTTTGCCGCGGCGAGCGAGTTTTGTTTCAACGCCTTTGAGCGCGAGCTTTTGGCGGCAGCGGACGAGAGCGAAAAAGCGCTCGTTTTTTATAAAATTTACACGATCAAAGAGGCGCTGATTAAGGCGCGAAACCTAGGTTTTTACGCACTTGCTCGCGTGGGGCTGGCGCGCGGCGCTGGCGGTGAGGCTTTGGCGCTTGATGAGCGCGGCAGGGCGTGGCCCTACAAGAGCTATATTTTGGAGGGCGAGATTTTGATTTCGCTCGTTTTTAGGGAGAATTTTTGAGACCTGTTTATCGTTTTTACGCTATTTCTAAAACGGCTTTCATTCTGCTTTGCGCCGCGTTTTTTATAGGCGGATGCGCGCGCAAAGCGCCCGAGCAGATAGCGGAATTTAGCCAAAAGCAGTTCGTCCTGACGGACGAGCTCGGCGTAAAAAGCAGAGCCCTGATCTCCAAAATTTCACCCGCAAACGGCGAGGAGAGCCGCTACAAGCTCGTCTGGCTCGATATGCTAGGCGCGCCGATCTCACGTAAAATTTTATCGATCGAAGGCGGCGAAGCAAAATTTTGCAACGACGGCTTCCTGCCGCCCGATTCGCAAAGCGAGCAAGTATTCTTAGCCCTACTTGAGAATGCGGATAAAGCAAATTTCACCATAAACGCAAAGGGGCGCCGATATGACGCAGTATCTAAGTAGCCCTGGGCTCATCTGTGCGGGCGCAAACAGCGCTGCAGAGCTTTTTAGCGCGCTGTGCGAGAAGAGATCCGCGCTGCGAAAGCTTAGCGTCTGTGGCAAAAATTTTATCTTTGGGCGCGTGGATACGCCGCTGCCGCAGATCAAAGATCGCGCTTACGCCACGCGCACGAACGCTCTGGCGCTTTACGCCTGCCTCGGCGTGCAGGGGCAGATCGAGCAAGCTGTGCAAAAATTCGGCGCGCACCGCGTAGGCGTGGTGTTTGCGACCACCAATACCGGCGTACAGGAAAACTATGCGGAATTTTTCGCTTGCAATAAGGGCGCGGAAAATTTTATCTCTCAAGATGGCGAAAACTCCGCACCGTGCAGCGAAATTTCTACTCCAAACGGCGAAAATTTCGCCAAAATTTCAAAAAACGCAAACGATAAATTTAAAAACTTCTGCTTCGAGCGCAACTCCCACGCAAACCCCGCAAATTTTATCCGCGAACGCTTTGGGCTAAAATCCGTCGCGATCGGAATTTCGAGTGCGTGCACCAGCGGAAACAAGGCTCTAATCGAAGCTTCGCGCCTCATTTCTTGCGGATTTTGCGACGCGGTCGTTTTCGGCGGCGCCGACGCATTAGACGAGCTCACGCTACAGGGCTTTAGCGCGCTTGAAATTTTAAGCGAGCAGCCGCTAAAGCCGTTTTCAGAGGCGCGATCAGGCACAAATCTAGGCGAGGGAGCCTGCGCATTCGTGCTTTCGCGCGAGCGCATAAGCGACGTTGCGTTTTTAGCTCACGCCGCAAACTCCGATGCCTACCACATCACCAAGCCCGATCCTAGCGCGCGTATGCAGATCACAGCGATCAAAACCGCGCTAAAATCGGCGCAGCTGCAAAGCGTGGACTACGTAAATCTGCACGGCACGGGCACTGCGGCCAACGACGCGATGGAGGCCTTGGCTATGAGCGCCGCCCTACCCTTAGCGCCCGCAAGCTCGTCCAAATGGGCGACCGGACACACCCTGGGCGCTGCGGGGGCGATCGAGCTTGCCGTCTGCTACGAGGCGATCAGACAGGGCGTGATCCCGCCGAATTTTACGAACGATAAAATTTGGCGCGGCTCGGAGGCTGAAATTTTTCACGGCGCGCAGGCGCGGCACAGCGAGCAAAACCATAAAATTTTAGACAGCGCAAGCGATCAAATTTCATGTAGCTCGGGAGGTGAAATTTTACAAAACGCGCAGGGTAAAATTTCAAAAAGCAGCGCGGATGAAATTTTGACCGCGTCTAAAGCTTTGCAAGGCGCGGACGATAAAATTTTAAAAGACGCCGCAAAGATCGCA